>NZ_JBHYMF010000160.1:0-16416 GCF_042742855.1 Streptomyces sp. NPDC058877
GCACCCGTGGCTTTCACGCGAGGCGTGATCGGGCTCACTTCCGCCGCCACGTATCGAACACGAGGGCCGCTCCGTCGTACTGGGCGTACGACCGTTCACCGTCCGAGGAGCCTTGAAGTGACGCCCCACCCCGATCCGTCCCCCGCGCCCGATGTACTGCCGCAGCCCCTGCTTGCGACCGCCCGGGCCGCGCGTCGTGAGTTCCTGACCACCCTGGAGCCGCTGCGGGGCGAGCTGTTCCGGTACTGCCGTCGTCTGACCGGCAGCGTCTGGGACGCCGAGGACCTGGCCCAGGAGACGCTCGCCCGAGCCCTCGTACGCGCGGCGCAGTCCCACCAGCCGGTCGAGCGGCCGATGGCCTGGCTGGTGCGGATCGCGACAAACGCCCACCTCGACCAGGTCCGTCGCCCCGCCCCGCTTCTCGTCGAGCCCTCGGAGCGTGCGGCGCCCGCTCTCGCCGATCCCGCCGAAGTACGGGACGCGCTCGGGGAGATGGCCACCCTGCTGGCGCCCCAGGAGCGTGCCGCCGTCGTACTGAAGGACGTGTTCGACCTGTCGCTGAAGGAGATCGCCGCCGTGCTCAGTACCACCGAGGGGGCGGTCAAGGCCGCGCTGCACCGGGGCCGCGGACGCCTGACCGCCCCCGACCGGGCCGCCGCCCTCGCCCGCCGCACGGCTCCCGACCGCGACGTTCTCGATGCCCTGGCGGCGGCGTTCACCGCCTACGACCTGGACGGGCTGGCCCGGCTCTTCGTCGAGGGAGCGGTCAGCGACGTCATCGGGATGGCCCACGAGGTCGGACGGGACCAGATCGCCACCGACTCGCTGCACCACACCCTGGTCCTGGAGTCCTCCGTCCGGTGGCGTGCCGAGGTCGAGGAGTTGGACGGCGAACCGCTGGTGCTGATGTGGGCGACCCCGACCGACGGCGACGGCCCCGAGGCGGTCGAGGACGCCCTCCGCGCGGAAACGGCCGGTGGCGCCATCACGCGTCTGCGTTGGTACTTCTTCTGCCCCGACGTCCTCGCCGAGGTCGGCGACCGCCTGGGCGTCCCCTACCGGACCCACGGCCACGGCCGGTGAGGCCATCGGACCCCAGGCCGTGAGGGGGCGATGCAGGCGTTCGGCCGGGTCGCGGTGATGACCCGGGGAACCCATGTGGCGGACGGGGGCACGCGGCTTCGCTCAGGACCGGTCAGGACGCGCCGGGGTCGCGGTGGTGGGCGGCGATGCCGAAGCTGCGCTGTTCGCCGGGAGCGGAGTCGACCGCACGGAAGCCGGAGACGGAACTGACTACCTGCTCGTCGGAAGGCTTCTCCGCAGCTTCGAGTTCTGCCAGGTCAGCAGCGGACACCAGGGCGACGAGGGGCTTCCCGTGGCGGGTGACGACGACGCGTTCACCGCCGTACACCACGCGGTTGATGAGGTCGGCGAGCTCAGCCCGCGCTTGCGTCACCGGGATCTCGTAGGTCATGCTCCCCATCTTACGGTCTGTACATCCTGTACATTCCTTGAGAAGAGATGGAGGTGCTCAGTCATGGATGGCCGCTACGTCTTGCCCGAGTTCACGGAGCACGGCAGCTTCGGCGTGCGAACCCTCGACCCCTACGCAAAGCTCCTGGACTCGCGGATCGTCCTCCTGGGCACGCCGATCGACGACACCTCAGCCCATGACGTCATCGCGCAACTCCTGCACCTCGATCACGCGGCCCCCGGTCGGGACATCGCGCTCTACATCAACTCCCCCGGGGGGTCGGTCAGCGCCATGACCGCGATCCACGACACCCTGCAGGCCCTCTCCTGCGACGTAGAAACCACATGTCTGGGCCGGGCCGGAACCACCGCCGCCGTCCTGCTCGCCGCCGGCACCCCGGGCAAGCGCCTGGTCCTCCCCGGGGCTCGCGTCACCCTCTGCCAACCGACCTCGGACGGCCCCCTCCAGGGGAGGCCGGACGAACTCGAGGTCCACGCGCACGAACTCCTGCGACAGCGCGCCCTGCTGGCCGGTCTGCTCGCCGAGCACACCGGGCAGGAGCGCGAGCAGATCGACGCCGGCCTCGACCGCCTGACGGTCCTGGACGCAACGGCAGCCGTCGCCTTCGGACTGGCGGACCACATGGTCTCCAGCCGGCGCGGCACCGACGCCACCCGGTGAGCCGACCGTGGTGCCCGAACTCCCTCCGCTGCCCGCACTGACCCGAGCCGAGGGCGAGTTGGTCGATGCCTACCTCGAAGTCGTGGACCTCCTCGGAAAGATCAACCCGTCCCGGGGGGCACACACCTACGGCGCCCTACGGGCGGCGCAGGCCCTGGTGGGGCGCGCGGTGGCACTGCGCGACGCCCTGACCCTCATGCACATGCGGGGCGAGAGCGAGGTCCACGCGGACACCCTGGCCCGCGCCCTGCGGGTATTGGACGGCGAGCGGCGCACCGATCGGGTCACCGTCCCACGGACCCGGGCGAGTTGACATTGCGGCATGTCGTGTCGAGGTCCGGACGGACGACGAACGACGCAGGAGCCCTCCCTCGTTCGGCGTAGCAGACGAGTCGACATGTGGAGGGGGGAAGTTGCACAGCAGGTGTACGCATCTGGCGCAATGCGGCATTCCACCGCTGGTGCGGGGCTCGTCAACCTCCCCTCCAAAGCTCGCTAAAGCATCTTGTCCACCCGAACGGATCAGTCGTGAGGAGCCTCACATATCGCCGTTTCAGCTCGGTTTTCGACCCGTACATGGGTCAAGATCCCTGTCGACGACAAGCCCCCGCCATCCGAGGCGGGGCGGTCCGGGCGGACGCCGAGTCCTGCCGCCGTCCGGGCGTCTGGTCGACAGGAGTGGATCGGCAGGAGCGGAGGACCCGAGCAGTACGGGACCCGAACGCTGCTTCGCGCAGCGGTCCGTCCCTTGGGGTGAAGCCGCAGCCGCGGCCGGGCATCTTCGCCTGCCCGAACCCGACAGGTCATCCTTCGCAGGCGGCTGACGAAGGGTTGCGCATGACTGCGCAGATGCACGTCCCGTCCCTGCTGTCCCGGGCCGGAGCCGTCTCAGCTCTGACCCTCGCCGCCGTCGGCGGCACGATGCTCGCACCGGGTGCGACGCCGGAGGCCCAGGCAGCGACCACCTACGCGAACAAGGCACTGAGCATCGCCGCCTCCAAGAAAGGAGCCCCGTACCGCTACGGGAGCGCCGGACCCAGCAGGTTCGACTGCTCCGGCCTGACGCTCTACGCGTACAAGAAGGCGGGCAAGTCGCTGCCCCGGACCGCGCAGCAGCAGTACAACAAGACCCGTCACGTCTCCGCCGCCAGCAGGCAGAAGGGAGACCTGGTCTTCTTCCACTCCGGCGGGAGGGTCTACCACGTGGGCATCTACGCCGGCAGCGGCAAGATCTGGCACTCGCCCAAGACGGGCTCCTGGGTGAAGCTCGACAAGATCTGGACCTCGAAGGTCCTCTACGGTCGCGTCTAGTGCCCCGTCCCGGGCACTGATCCAGGCCGGGGGGCGGTGGCGCCGCCGCACCCCCGTCGTGGAGCGGGAGTTCGACCGGTGCGCCTCAGGCGTACGAGCCCGACACCGGTGTCGGAGCCCAGGGAAGCGTGATCCACACCGTCTTGCCGCCCTCTTCGGTCGGCGTGACCGAGAGCCGGCCGCCCGCCTCCGCCGCGAGCGAGCGGATGATGACCATGCCCCGACCGTTGTCCTGCTGGACCGCTGCCGGAAGACGACGGGGCCAGCGGGGATGGCTGTCGGTGACGCCGATGTGGAGCCGCTCCTCGCGCTCCCAGCGGACGTCGACCGTGAAGGTGGGCGACTGGCCGAAGGTGTGCAGCACCGCATTGGTGGCCAGTTCCGAGACCATCAGACGGATCGCGTCCGCCAGGTCGGCGGCGGCGTCGAGGCCCCACCCGTCGAGGACCTCTGCGACGAACCGCCGGGCCATGGGGACCGACGCGGGATCGCTCGGCAGCGTGACGGTTGCTTCTTGGTGGTCTGCCATGGCGACGCTGTCCCTTTCCCGCCGGGGCTCATGCCCCGGATCGCGCTTCGCGTCAGAGTGCCACCGATCGTGCCGCGCCGACAGGCGTTCCTCCAAGATATGTCCCCGTCTGTCGCCCGAAGCGGTGAACTCTTCTTCCCGTGAACCCCTTTGGGGCCACCGACGGACCGTCAGACCCCTGGAGCGGTCCGGAGGACCGTCTCCACCGCACGGCGGATCTGCTGGTCCGTGAGATCGGCCCGGGCCGTGAGCCGCAACCGCGAAATGCCGTCGGGAACCGACGGGGGCCGGAAACAGCCCACCGCCAGGCCCTGTCCGCGACAATCCGCGGCCCAACGCAACGCGGCCTCCGGAGAGGGGGCGCGGACCGAGACGACGGCCGCCTCGGGGCGGGCCGCGGTGAGGCCGGCCTCCGTGAGCAGGCAGTGCAGCGTGGTGGCGACGGTGCGGGCCCGCTCGGCGAGCCCCGGTTCGGCCCCGATCAGGCGCAGGCTCGCGAGAGCACCACCCGCGGCGGCGGGGGCGAGCCCGGTGTCGAAGATGAAGGTGCGGGCCGCGTTCACGAGGTGCTCGATCACCCGGGAGGGTCCCAGGACGGCGCCGCCCTGGCTACCGAGGGACTTGGACAGGGTGAGGGTGGCGACGACGTCCTCGTCTCCCGCGAGCCCGGCCTCGTGCAGGGCACCCCGGCCGCCGTCGCCGAGGACGCCGAAGCCGTGGGCGTCGTCGACGACGAGCCCGGCGCCCCGGCGCCGGCACGCCTCGGCGAGGGCGGGCAGCGGCGCCTTGTCACCGTCCACGGAGAAGACCGAGTCGCTGACCACCAGGGCCCGACGCCCGGGGTGCGCGTCCAGCGTCTTGGCGACGGCCTCGGGGTCGGCGTGCGGGACGACGGCGGTCTCGGCGCGCGCCAGACGACAGCCGTCCACGATCGAGGCGTGGTTGGCCGCGTCGGAGACGACGAGTGAGTTCCGGTCGGTGAGCGCGGTGAGCGCGGCGAGGTTGGCGGCGTAACCGGAGGAGAAGACGAGGGCCGCCTCGAAACCGCAGAAGTCGGCGAGTTCGCGCTCCAGTCGGGTGTGCAGCCGGGTGGTTCCGGTGACGAGTCGGGATCCGGTGGAGCCGGCGCCCCAACGCCTGGCCGCCTCGGCCGCCGCCTCGGTCACCTCGGGACGGCGGGTGAGTCCGAGGTAGTCGTTGCTCGCGAGGTCGAGGAGGTCCGACTCGGCCGCCCGGGGTCGCAGCACACGGACGAGACCGGCCTCGGTCCGGCGGCGCGCCTCGGCGTCGGTCCAGTCGAAGGCGGTGCGGCGCGGGTCCGCGGCGGGTGCGTCGTCGGCCAGTGGCATACGGCGTTCCTTTTGTAGGCAGCGCACAGACCCTAGCCGTAGGAGGCCGGGGTCGGGATGTGGTCATCCACACACCCCGATCGGAGTCGTTTGTTCAGATCCTCCTTGGCCCGAGGGCCGGCGGTAAGCAAGGATCAGCAATTATGGACCTGCTGAACACGCTGGTGGAGAAGGGGTTGCGGCGCGAGCTGCCGACCCGTGAAGAAGCGCTCGCCGTACTGGCGACCTCGGACGACGAACTGCTCGATGTGGTGGCGGCGGCCGGCAAGGTCCGTCGCCAGTGGTTCGGGCGCCGAGTGAAGCTCAACTACCTGGTCAACCTGAAGTCCGGACTCTGCCCGGAAGACTGCTCGTACTGCTCCCAGCGGCTCGGTTCGAAGGCCGAGATCCTCAAGTACACCTGGCTGAAGCCGGACGAGGCCTCGCAGGCCGCGGCCGCCGGTGTCGCGGGGGGCGCGAAGCGGGTCTGTCTGGTGGCCAGTGGCCGCGGTCCGACGGACCGGGACGTGGAGCGCGTCGGGAAGACCATCGAGGCCATCAAGGAACAGAACGAGGGCGTCGAGGTGTGCGCCTGCCTCGGCCTGCTTTCGGACGGCCAGGCGGAGCGGCTGCGGGGCGCCGGCGCCGACGCGTACAACCACAACCTGAACACGTCCGAGGGCACGTACGGGGAGATCACCTCCACCCACACCTACGCGGACCGCGTGGACACCGTGCAGAAGGCGCACGCCGCCGGTCTGTCGGCCTGCTCGGGCCTGATCGCCGGCATGGGCGAGAAGGACGAGGACCTGGTCGACGTCGTGTACGCGCTGCGCGAGCTCGACTCGGACTCGGTGCCGGTCAACTTCCTGATCCCGTTCGAGGGCACCCCGCTCGCCAAGGAGTGGAACCTCACCCCGCAGCGCTGTCTCCGGATCCTGGCGATGGTCCGTTTCGTCTGCCCCGACGTGGAGGTGCGGATCGCCGGTGGTCGCGAGGTCCACCTGCGGACGATGCAGCCGCTGGCACTGCACATCGCGAACTCGATCTTCCTCGGCGACTACCTGACCAGCGAGGGCCAGGCCGGCCAGGCCGACCTGGACATGATCGCGGACGCGGGCTTCGAGGTGGAGGGCGCCGGGACGACCACGCTGCCGAAGCACCGTGCGGACGCCCTCGCCGCTGCCGGGGCGACCGGCGGCTGCGGCTCGAAGCCCGCCGCGGGCTGTGGCCCGGAGGCCTCGACCGGCTGCGGCGGGCACGCGGAGGAGGGCGGCGGCTGCGGCCCCTGCGGGGGGCACGCGGCGCCGGAGGCACCCGCCGGGGTGTCGGAGACCGAGGACTCGGCGAACCACGCCCGGACCGATCTGGTGGCCGTCCGCCGCCGGGGTGCCGGCACGGACCTCGCGCCGAATGCGTAACGCCGAACTGCTCGACCTGGACCGGGCGCACGTCTGGCATCCGTACGGGCCCATGCCGGGCCGGTCGGAACCGCTGGTCGTCGCGTCCGCGTCCGGTGTGCGGCTCCGGCTCGCCGAACCCGTCGAGGGGCGGGACGAGTTGGTCGACGGCATGTCCTCGTGGTGGTCGGCGGTGCACGGCTACAACCACCCCGTCCTCAACGAGGCGGTGCGCGGCCAGCTGGACCGGATGAGCCACGTCATGTTCGGCGGGCTCACCCACGAGCCGGCCGTCCGGCTGGCCGCCCGGCTCGTGGAGATCACCCCGGAACCGTTGCAGCACGTCTTCCTCAGCGACTCGGGCTCCGTCTCCGTCGAGGTCGCGGCCAAGATGTGCCTGCAGTACTGGCGCTCGCTCGGTCGCCCCGAAAAGCGGCGGCTCTTCACCTGGCGCGGCGGCTACCACGGGGACACCTGGCAGCCGATGTCCGTGTGCGATCCCGAGGGCGGGATGCACGAGCTGTGGTCCGGGGTGCTCCAACGACAGGTGTTCACGGACGCCCCTCCGGCCGCGTACCGGGAGTCGTACGCCGCGCTGCTGCGGACCGCGATCGCGGAGCACGCGGACGAGCTCGCCGCCGTGGTCGTCGAGCCGATCGTGCAGGGCGCGGGCGGGATGCGCTTCCACGACCCGAGGTACCTGCGGGTGTTGCGGGAAGCCTGCGACGCGCACGACGTGCTGCTGGTGTTCGACGAGATCGCGACCGGGTTCGGGCGGACGGGCACGCTGTTCGCCGCCGACCGGGCGGGGGTCTCCCCCGATGTGATGTGCGTGGGCAAGGCGCTCACCGGGGGCTACCTGTCGATGGCGGCGACCCTCTGCACGAGCCGCGTCGCCGACGGGATCTCGCAGGGCGAGGTCCCCGTCCTCGCGCACGGACCGACGTTCATGGGGAACCCGCTGGCGTCGGCGGTGGCGCTCGCCTCGATCGACCTGCTGCTCTCCCAGGACTGGCAGGTCGAGGTCAAGCGGATCGAGGAGGGCCTGCGGGACGGGCTCGCTCCGGCGGCCGACCTCCCGGGCGTGCGCGACGTACGGGTGCTCGGCGCGATCGGGGTCGTCCAGCTCGACCACGAGATCGACATGGCGGCGGCGACGCGCGCGGCGGTCCGCGAGGGCGTGTGGTTGCGCCCGTTCCGGGACCTCGTCTACACGATGCCGCCGTACGTGACCGGGGACGAGGACCTGAGCCGCATCTGCACGGCGGTGCGTGCCGCCGCGGCAGCGGGCTGACACCGGGTCCGGCGTCCGTTCCGCCGCGGGTGGAGCTCCCTCCCCGTCCGCGGCGGGGCTGCCGGCCACCGCCGGTGCCGCCCCTTCCGCTCCCCCGCCCGAAGCACCGGGCCCCGCACACCTGTGAGACAAGGACACTTCCATGACCGTCATCGTCGTCAGCGGCACCGGGACCGAGATCGGCAAGACCGTCGTCACGGCCGCCGTCGCCGCCGTGGCCACGGCCGCAGGCCGGTCCGTCGCCGTCCTGAAGCCCGCACAGACGGGCGTCGGACCGGACGAGAGGGGGGTCGCGGACGAGGTGGTGCGCCTCGCCGGCGCGGCCACCTCGTCCGCCCTGGGCCGTTTCCCGGAGCCACTGGCACCCGGGACGGCCGCCCGACGTGCCGGGCTCCCCCCGGTCGGGCCCCGGGAGGTGGCCGAGGCGGCCCGGAAGCTCGCCGCCGCACACGACCTGGTGCTCGTGGAGGGCGCGGGCGGGCTCCTCGTCCGCCTCGACGAAGGGGGCGGCACGCTCGCCGACGCGGCCTCCCTGCTCGACGCGCCGGTCCTGGTGGTGGCGCCGGCCGGCCTGGGGACGCTCAACTCGACGACCCTGACGGCCGAGGCGCTGCGGACCCGCCGCATCGAACAGCTCGGCGTGGTCGTGGGCAGCTGGCCGGAGGCTCCGGATCTGGCGGCGCGCTGCAACCTGGCGGACCTGCCGGTGGCTGCGGGCGCCCCGCTGCTCGGCGCCGTGCCGGAGGGTTCGGGGACGCTCGCCCCGGCCGCCTTCCGGGCTGCGGCGAGCGGCTGGCTCGCCCCGGCGCTCGGCGGCACGTGGGACGCGGAGGCGTTTTCGGCGGCGGAGGCGGCGCCGGTGTCCGTAGGCTGAGGACATGCGCGCACACGTTCAGGAGATCGTCTTCGACTGCGCCGATCCGGCGGTGCTCGTCCGTTTCTGGGCCGGGCTCCTGGGCGGCGAGCCCGTCGACCGGAGCCCCGACTGGTCGTACGTGGATCCGCCGGAGTTCGTGCGGATCGCCTTCCAGCGGGTGCCGGAGGGCAAGGCCGTGAAGAACCGGGTACACCTGGACCTGGAGGTGCCCGACCCGAAGCGGGCCGCCGAGGAAGCCCTGTCGTGGGGGGCGGAACCGGTCGGACGGCTCGTCACGGACGAGCAGGGTTCCTTCCAGGTCGTGCGGGACCCGGAGGGCAACGAGTTCTGCTTCGTGACCGGCTGAGGAGGTCGTGGTGCACCCGTCCTCGGACCCCGTCCGGACGCCGCGCGTCCATCACCCCGTCTTCGCGCGCTTCTACGCCCGCTTCAGCGCCTCGGCCGACGCACGGGGCGGCGTCGGCGCACTCCGTGCGGAGCTGCTCGCCGGGCTCGCCGGCAGGGTGGTCGAGATCGGCGCCGGGAACGGGCTGAACTTCGCCCACTACCCGGTCGCGGTCACCGAGGTCGTCGCCGTCGAACCGGAGCCCCGGCTGCGCCGGCTCGCCGAGGAGGCCGGGCGCCGGGCCCCCGTCCCGGTGACCGTCCTGTCGGGGACGGCCGAGGCGCTGCCGGCACCGGACGCCTCCTTCGACGCGGCGGTCGCCTCCTTGGTGCTGTGCACCGTACGGGACGTGCCGGGGACCCTCGCCGAGTTGCGGCGAGTGCTGCGTCCCGGCGGAGAACTGCGCTTCTTCGAGCACGGGAGGGCCGACGCCCCGGGGCTCGCACGGGTGCAGCGGACCCTCGACCGCACGGTCTGGCCGCTGCTCTTCGGAGGCTGTCACACCTCCCGCACTCCGCTCGGGGCGATCGAGGAAGCCGGTTTCGACCTCCTCGCCCACCGCTCCTTCGACCTTCCGGACCGAGGCCCTCGGCTGCCCTCCTCGCCCTGTGTCCTGGGCACGGCCCGCCGCTGAGGGGTCTGCGTCCGCCTGCCGGAACTCCGTGGCGCCGCCGCTGCGCCGCGTGGTGGGATCCGACCGTGAGCGATCTGCAGATCCGTGCCGCAACACACGCCGATGTCCAGGCCGTACTGACCTTCTGGAAGGAGTCCGCGGAGGGGACGTCCGTCTCGGACGACGTGGACGACGTGGACGGCGTGACCCGTCTGGTCGAGCGCGACCCCGGAGCCCTGCTGCTGGCCCTCGTCGACGGAGTGGTCGTCGGCTCGGTGATCGCCGGCTGGGACGGCTGGCGCGCCTCCCTCTACCGGCTCGCCGTCCTGCCCTCGCACCGCCGCCGGGGCATCTCCAGCGCATTGCTGCGGACCGCCGAGGAACGGTTCCTCGCGCTCGGCGGACGCCGCGTGGACGCCATGGTCCTGGAGGCCAACGCGACCGGCCGGGCCCTGTGGGAGGCCGCCGGGTACCGGCGCGAGGACCACTGGCGCCGCTGGGTGAAGCCGCTCGCCCGCTGACCGGCCGGGGCGAACACCAGCCGGCTTTGCCCGTCCTTTACCATGGTGATTCATCCCGACGACCGAAAGGCGTGAGCGTCCGCCCATGGGCGAGCCTCCCAGTAGCACTGGTTCCGACATCCGACATCGCGCGATCCGCGTCCCTCTGACTGATCATGGGACGGAGGTGAACCGATGACCGAAGTGCTTCTGCTCGTGGTGGCGCTCCTCCTCGCGCTCCTGTGCGGCGTGTTCGTCGCGGCCGAGTTCTCGCTGACCACCATCGAGCGCGGCGAGCTCGAAGCCGCCGTCGAGCGCGGCGAGCGGGGAGCGGCGAGCGCCCTCAAGGCCGTCCGCTCGCTCACCTTCCAGCTCTCCGGCGCCCAACTGGGCATCACCGTGACCAACCTGGTCGTCGGCATGCTCTCCGAGCCCTCGATCGCCGCACTGCTCCGGGGCCCCGTCGAAGCGCTCGGGCTCTCGCCCACCGTGGCTTCCTCGATCGCCCTCGTCCTGGGCACCGCCCTGTCGACCGTCGTCCTGATGGTCGTCGGCGAGCTGGTACCCAAGAACTGGGCGATCTCCTCGCCGCTCGCGGTGGCGAAGGTGGTGGCCACTCCGCAGCGCATGTTCACGGCCGCCTTCAAACCGCTGATCAGCCACCTCAACAACACGGCGAACCGGATCCTGCACCGCCTGGGCATGGAGCCGACCGAGGAACTCGCTTCCGCCCGCTCCCCGCAGGAGCTGGTGGCGCTCGCCCGGCACTCCGCGAAGGAGGGCGCCCTGGAAGCGGACACGGCCGAACTGTTCGTCCGCACCCTCAACCTGGCGGAGCTCGACGCGGAGAACGTGATGACGCCCCGCGTGCAGGTGACCGCACTGGAGGTGCACGCCACCGCCGAGGACGTCGCCAACGCGACCCGCGCGACCGGCCTGTCCCGCTTCCCCGTCTACCAGGGCAGCCTGGACACCGTCGTCGGCATCGCGCACATCAAGGACGTCCTCGCCATACCGGCCGAGGAGCGGCCCCGTCGCCGGATCGGCGAGATGCTGCGCGAGCCGCTGCTCGTCCCCGAGACGCTCACCGTGGACCGTCTGCTCGACCGCCTGTCGGGCAAGCAGACGATGGCCGTCGTCATCGACGAGTACGGGGGCACGGCCGGAGTCGTCACCCTGGAGGACATCGTCGAGGAGGTCGTCGGCGAGGTGCGCGACGAACACGACCCGCACGAGACCCCGGACCTGGCTCCGGCGGGCCAGGACGCGGACGGACGTGAGTTGTGGTCCGCCGACGGCGCCGCCCGTACGGACCAGCTGGCCGCGATCGGCCTGCGGGTGCCGGACGGCCCGTACGAAACGCTCGCGGGCATCCTCGCGACCGAACTCGGCCGCATCCCGGCCGCCGGGGACAGCATGGAGCTCGCCGGCTGGCGCCTCGACGTCGTCGACGCCTCGGGCCGACGCGCCGCACGGGTGCTGCTGCACGCTCCCGCCCACGACGTCGAGGACGAGTCCGGGGAGGGTGACCGATGACCGCGATCCAACTGCTGATCGGTCTGTTGACGCTGGTCGTCAACGCCTTCTTCGTCGGCGCCGAATTCGCCCTGATCTCGGTGCGCCGAAGTCAGATCGAGCCCCTGGCGGACTCCGGGAACCGACGGGCGCGCAGCGTCGTCTGGGGCCTGGAGCACGTCTCCGCGATGCTCGCGGCGGCACAGCTCGGCATCACGCTCTGCACCCTGGTCCTCGGCATCGTGGCCGAGCCGGCCATTGCGCACCTGCTGGAACCGGTCTTCGACGCGGTCGGCGTCCCGCACGGCCTGGTGCACCCGATCTCCTTCGTGATCGCGCTGTCGCTGGCGACCTACCTGCACATGCTGCTCGGCGAGATGGTGCCGAAGAACATCGCGCTCGCCGAGCCGACGCGCTCCGCGCTGCTCCTCGGCCCTCCGCTGGTGGCGCTGGCGCGGGCACTGCGACCGGTGATCTTCACGATCAACACCTTCGCCAACACCCTGCTCAAACTGCTGCGGGTGGAGACCAAGGACGAGGTGTCGGCGACCTTCTCGGACGACGAGTTGGCCCGGATGGTCACCGATGCGGGGCACGCCGGCCTCCTCGACGACCGGGCTACCGAGCGCTTGCACGACGCCCTCGAGCTGGGTCGGCGCCCCGTACGGGACGTCGTGATGCCGGCGGAGAGGGTGGTGTACGCACGGGTCGGCACCACTCCGGAGGAGTTGGAGGCACTGTCAGCACGGACCGGGTTCTCCCGTTTCCCGGTGCTCGACTCCGAACGGCGCATCCTCGGTTACCTGCACGTCAAGGACGCCCTGGACGTCACGCCGCGTGACCTGCCGTTCCCGGTGTCGGCACTGCGGCCGATCGCCCGGGTCCGGGCGGCGACGCCGCTGGACGACGTCCTGACCGCGATGCGCCGCAGCAGGACGCACCTGGCGGCCGTGCTCGACGAGAACGGGAAGCCGGCCGGCCTCGTCACGATGGAGGACGTGCTGCGCGAACTGGTCGGGCGGCCGGCAGCACCGTGACGCGTCGAAGCGCCGAGGGCCCCGGGAGCGATCCCGGGGCCCTCGGGCACGTCAGAGCACGGTGGCGGCGAGCCAGTCGTCGAGCAGGCCCCGGTCTCCGGTGTGCGTGAAGCGCGGGTCGTCGGCCGGGTGGCGGCGGTGCAGCAGGAGCAGCAGTTCCCCGGCGGTGTCCGCCTCGACGCCGGTGGCCGGCTGTACACCGGCGCTCGCCCCGTTCGACCGGCTCCAGGTGAAGCCGCCCCCGCCGAGCACGAGGGTCCAGACCGCGCCGGTGTCGCGGGCCGTGAGGCGGAGGGCGGAACCGTCGCGTCCGAGCTGGGCGAGCGGCTCGGCGATCCGGGGGACGTACGGCGCTTCCCGGAGGAAGTGGTCGACGGCCGCCTCGGCCGTGGCGGGGTCGAGGGGGTCCGCCGTCCCGGAGACGGCGAGCTGTGCGTCGACGAGGTGGACCAGCGTCTCGAAGAGCACGTGCCGGGGGTAGTGGCGGACGTGCGGGTCGGAGCCGGGGGACCACACCGGGGCGTCCGGGTCGGCAGCGCCGACGACGGCGGCGAACCGCTCGGCACCGGCGACGAGCCAGTCGGGCTGGAGGGCGGGGTCGGCCGGCGGATCGAGGGGGACCTCCCGTGCGAGGACCCGGGTGCTGGACCGGGTCCTCACGAGGTGCTCGGCCCAGCGGTGCACGGTACCCAGGTGGCGGGTGAGGTCCGCGAGGCTCCAGCCGGGGCAGGTGGGCACCGGGGTGGTGGGATCGGCGTCTCGGACGGTGGCGGCGAACAGCCTCGCCCGGTCCAGAACGGCCTCACAGACGGCGGCGTGGGCGTCCTCGGTGAGGCCGAAGCCCCCGGAGACCTTCAGGAGCTCCGTGCGCCGGGGGCCGGGGGGCCGTCGGAGCGCGACTTCCCGGAAGAGTCCGTCGAGGGTGCGTCGGTCGGCGGCGTCGAGCAGGTCCAGCGTGTGTGCGGTGCCCTCCAGCCACTTCACCGCCGTGTCCGGATCGAGCACCGCGTCGTCGCAGGTCTCGACGTTCGTCACCAGCTCGGCCAGCGCCTCGGCCAGCGCGCTGAGGAGCGCGTCGCTCATCGGGTTTCCCCTCCCGGGTTCTCCACGGCAGCCCTCGCATACCGCGCGGTATGATCGCTCCGCCATGGAGATCAATGCCACGTACAACAGTCTCGTCGCCGTCGGGGACAGCTTCACCGAGGGTATGTCGGACCTGAAGCCCGACGGTTCCTACCGGGGCTGGGCCGACGTCCTCGCGGGGCGCCTCGCCGCCCGCTCCCCCGGTTTCCGCTACGCCAACCTGGCCGTGCGCGGAAAGCTCATCGGCCAGATCGTGGAGGAGCAAGTCGACCTGGCCGCGGGCATGGAGGCCGATGTGGTGACCCTGGTCGGCGGGCTCAACGACACCCTCCGGCCCAAGGTCGACATGACCCGGGTCCGGGACCTGCTCACCGAGGCAGTGGAACGCCTCACACCCGCCTGTGGCCAGCTGGTCCTGATGCGCAGCCCCGGCCGCAACGGTCCGGTGATGGAGCGGTTCCGCCCCCGGATGGAGGAGCTGTTCGCCCACCTCGACGCGCTCGCCGACCGGCACGGCGCCCTGGTCGTCGACCTGTACGGGTCCCCGCCCCTCGGCGACCCCCGCCTGTGGGACGTGGACCGGCTCCATCTGACCGCGGACGGCCACCGACGGGTCGCCGAGGCCGTGTGGCAGACGCTGGGCCTGCCGGCCGAGGAGGACTGGCGCGCGCCGTTGCCCCCGGCCGTGCGGCCGGGGTGGGCGAGCCGACGCATCGCCGACGCCCGTTTCGCCAAGGAACACCTGGGGCCGTGGATCGGTCGACGGCTCACCGGCCGTTCCTCGGGCGACGGTCGTGCGCCCAAGCGTCCCGAGCTGCTGCCGTACGGACCGCCGCCCGGTGTGCGGGAGGGGCGGGACGCCCCCGCGTGACCTGCGTCTCGTAGCAAGCTCCACACGGGACGGTGGCGCTGGCCTGCAGAAATCGCCAGTAAACTCTGTCCACGTGACTGCTGTGACTGCGAAGCCCCGCATCCCCAACGTTCTGGCCGGCCGCTACGCCTCCGCGGAGCTCGCCGTCCTCTGGTCCCCCGAGCAGAAGGTGAAGCTGGAGCGCCAGCTGTGGCTCGCCGTACTGCGTGCGCAGAAGGACCTCGGGATCGAGGTTCCGGAGGCCGCCCTCGCGGACTACGAGCGCGTGCTCGACCAGGTCGACCTGGGCTCCATCGCCGAGCGCGAGAAGGTCACCCGGCACGACGTCAAGGCGCGGATCGAGGAGTTCAACGCCCTCGCCGGCCACGAGCACGTCCACAAGGGCATGACCTCGCGCGACCTCACCGAGAACGTCGAGCAGCTGCAGGTCCGGCTCTCCCTGGAACTGGTGCGGGACCGCACGGTCGCCGTCCTGGCCCGCCTCGGCAAGCTCTCCGCCGAGTACGCGGAGCTGGTCATGGCCGGCCGCTCGCACAACGTCGCCGCTCAGGCGACGACCCTCGGCAAGCGCTTCGCGACCGCTTCGGACGAGCTGCTCGTGGCGTACGCACGCCTGGAGGACCTCCTGGGCCGCTACCCGCTGCGCGGCATCAAGGGCCCCGTCGGCACCGCGCAGGACATGCTGGACCTGCTCGGCGGCGACGCCGGCAAGCTCGCCGAGCTGGAGCAGCGGATCGCGGGCCACCTCGGCTTCGCGCACGCCTTCACCTCGGTCGGCCAGGTCTACCCGCGCTCGCTCGACTACGACGTGGTCACCACCCTGGTGCAGCTGGCCGCGGCCCCGTCCTCGATCGCCAAGACGATCCGGCTGATGGCGGGCCACGAGCTGGTGACCGAGGGCTTCAAGCCCGGCCAGGTCGGCTCTTCCGCGATGCCGCACAAGATGAACACCCGCTCCTGCGAGCGCGTCAACGGCCTCATGGTCATCCTGCGCGGCTACGCCTCGATGACCGGCGAGCTGGCCGGCGACCAGTGGAACGAGGGCGACGTGTCCTGCTCCGTGGTCCGTCGGGTCGCGCTGCCGGACGCCTTCTTCGCACTGGACGGCCTGCTGGAGACCTTCCTCACCGTGCTCGACGAGTTCGGCGCCTTCCCCGCCGTGATCGCCCGCGAGCTCGACCGCTACCTGCCCTTCCTCGCGACCACCAAGGTCCTCATGGGTGCCGTGCGCGCCGGCGTGGGTCGCGAGGTCGCCCACGAGGCCATCAAGGAGAACGCGGTCGCCTCCGCTCTCGCCATGCGCGAGCAGGGTGCCGAACGGAACGAGCTCCTCGACAAGCTGGCGGCCGACGAGCGGATCCCGCTGGACCGTGCCCAGCTCGACGAGCTGATGGCGGACAAGTTGTCCTTCACGGGTGCCGCCGCGGACCAGGTCGCGTCCGTGGTGTCCCGCATCGAGGAGATCCTCAAGCAGCACCCGGAGGCCGCCGCCTACGCTCCCGGGGCGATCCTCTGACC
>NZ_JBHYMF010000161.1:0-16198 GCF_042742855.1 Streptomyces sp. NPDC058877
GGGCGGAACTGCTCATGAGGGTTCGGGGTGTGTGGAGTCCGCCGTCTCGACGGCGCCGGAGGCCTCGGCCGCGATGCGGTCGAACTGGGATCCCATGGCCTCGGCCAGCGCCCGGGCTGCGGAGAGGGGGCGGACCATGACGGCGAAGTCGTCGATGAGGCCCTGCTCGTCGAGGTGGAGGAAGTCGCAGCCGTTGATGGCGCGGTCGCCGACCCGCGCCTCGAAGACGAGTGCGTGGTCGCGCCCGTCCTCGCTCGTGATCTCCCGTACGTAGCGGAAGTCGGTGAAGACGCGGGACACACCCCGCAGGATGGCGGCCGTGATGGCCTTGCCGGTGTAGGGCGTGAAGGCCACCGGGCTGGTGAAGACGACCTCGTGGGCGAGCAGCGCCTCGATCGCCTCGTGGTCATTCGCCTCGACGGCCTGACGGAACGCCTTCATGTTCATCCCCGCAATTAGTCAAATAAATGAATAGGTGGAGGGGACGGTACTGGTCGTGCGGAAACCTGTCCAGGTCGTCGTTGTCGTGCCGGACGCCGTGACCACGACCGAGGTGACGGGGCCTCCCCTGCACCTTCCCCTGCGCTTTCCCCGCGCCCCGCGGGTCGGTGCCACCTGCTGCGTCGACCCGCGGGGCACGGTGTCCGGTGCGTCCGGAGAACCTCACCCCGGTACTTCGTCGGCGAAGTCCTGGACGGTGACCGCTCGTACGGGACAGGCGCGTGCCGCTTCCCGGGCCAAGGGGGTGGTGGTGGTCTCCCGTCCCGGAATGACGCCGCCGAAACCGTCGTCGTCCTGGGTGAAGACGTCCGGAGAGATCAGGGCGCACTGCCCCGCACCGATGCAGGCGTTCTGGTCGATCGAGACGCGCACGTGAAGGGTTCCTTTCGCCCGGCGTCCTGTCGGGTGGCTCACCAGGTGACGGGGAGTTCGAGCATCCCCTGGATCGTGTCACCCGGTTTGAAGGGGATCTCCTCGGCGGGAACGGCCAGTCGCAACCCGGGCAGCCGGCGTACGAGGGTCCCGAGGGCGATCTCCAGCTCCGCGCGGGCCAGGTTCTGCCCGAGGCACTGGTGGATGCCGAAACCGAAGGCGACGTGGTGGCGGGCGGACCGCCCCCAGTCGAGATGGTCCGGATCGCTGTAGGCGGAGGCGTCCCGGTTGATGACGGAGGTCGAGAACACCACGCCCTCGCCGGCACGGATGACCGTCCCCGCGACGTCCACGTCCTCGCGGGCGACCCTGAGCAGTCCGTCCGCGATGGACAGGAACCGCAGAAGTTCCTCCACGGCGGCGGGAACGAGTCCGGGATCCGCGCGTAGCTCGGCCAGTCGCTCGGGATGCCGCAGGAGCGTGAACGTACCCAGCGAGATCATGTTCGCGGTCGTCTCGTGCCCTGCGACCAGCAGGATCGTGGCGAGCTGCACCAGTTCGGCCCGATCGGGGCCGCCGTTCTCGCTCCGTGCCACCAGGTCGTCGAGGACGCCGATGTCGGGTTTCAGCCGCTTGCGGTCGATCAGGTCGCCGAGGTAGCCCTCCAGTCGTGCCAGGGCGTCCTCCGTGTCCGCACCCGTCGGACCGCGGAGCAGTCGGCGTGACTGCTCTTCGAAGAAGTCGTGGTCCTCGTACGGCACGCCGAGCAGGTCGCAGATGACGATCGAGGGCACCGGCAGCGCGAACGCGCTCACCAGCTCGGCCGGCGGCCCCTGCTCCTCCATCGCGTCCAAGAGCCGGTCCACCGTCTCCTGGATGCGGGGCCGCAGCGATTCGGCGCGCTTGAGGGTGAAGCTGGGGATCAGCAGCCTGCGCTGGGCATGGTGCTCGGGGTCGTCCCAGCCGAGCAGGGCCGCACGCCGTCGCCTGCGCAGGGTCACGGCCCGTTCCGTCGGCAGGGGGAAGTCGATCCGGGTGGAGTCGGTGGACAACCGCTGGTCCGCGAGCAAGGCGCGGGCGACTGCGTGTCCGGTGACGAGCCAGACCCGGCGCCCGTCCCACAGGGTGACCCGTGACAGAGGGCTCTCTTCCCGGGGGCGCGGGTACGCGATGGGTGGATGGTAGGGGCAGGTTCGGTCCTGGGGGAACGCCACGGCTTGCGTCGCGGCTTCTGCTACGGCTTCGGCCTTCGTCACGGGGGCCTCGCTGGGGCTCGTGGACGGTCAGGGTGGTGGTGCCACCTCCACTACATGCCTCAGGCACCTATCTGGTCTACGAAGAGTTCGGCCATTCCACCGGAACGGGTGCCGCCCATACGGCAGGCGTCCCGGAAACGGCGTGGCGACGGCCCCACTGGTCGCACGACCCGAACACCCCTGCGGATCGAATGGGTTCGTCCCCGAGGGCCTGGCGAACGCCCGCAAGGGCACCGGGCCCGCACGCGGACCGAAGTCGCCGGTAGCCTGTTGCCCCATGATGCGTGCCTGGAACCCGTCGGTGCTGTTCGCCCTGTGCGGCGCTCTCGTTGCCGCGGGAATGTTCCTCAAGGGGGATCGAGCCGCAGCCGTGGTGATGCTGCTGGTCTTCGTGGTGCTCGCGGTGCTGAACTCGCCGCTGGTCTTCCCGAGGTCGACCGGCGTCCTGGAGGCGCGGCGTCGCAGCGAGGCGGATGGGCGGCCGATCGTCTTCTGGCGTCCCGGGTGCACGTACTGCCTGCGCCTGCGCATCCGGCTGGGGCGTGATGCCCGTCAGCTGCACTGGGTCAACATCTGGCGGGATCCTGACGGCGCGGCGGCGGTGCGGAAGGCCAACGACGGCAACGAAACCGTGCCGACGGTCGTCGTGGCGGGCCGGCCGCACGTCAACCCCGATGTCGCCTGGGTCCGCGAGCAGCTCGCCCACCGGACGTGACCCGCGCGCCCCTTCCGGGTGAAGACCGGCCCGCCGATCGCCGTCGTCCCGATCGGGTTCGGTCGCTCTCCACCCGTCGCATCGAGGGCACCGCGCGGGCGTCCGGTTCGGGGCGACGCCACCCGGAGGGCCTCAGAGCGGCCGGTCTTCCTCCCCTGCGCGCAGCTTCTCCGGATTGCGAACCGCCCGAATGCGTTCGATGCGGCCCTCGGAGAGGTGGAACGCCGCCACGGTCACCGTGATGCCCGAGTGTTGGGCCACCAGGCCGGGCAGGCCGTTGACCGAGCGTTCCAGGAGCCTGAGCCCGGGGGCCTTGTCGGTGATGTGGGTGATGTACCGGGCGATGGGCCCACTGCCTTCGACGGGCCGCAGCACGGTTCCGACCAGGCCTCCGCCGTCGGCCGTCATCCTGGCGTCCGGATCCAGCAGGCCGACGAGGCCCTTGATGTCCTTCGCCTCCCACGCCTCCTTGAAGACCCTTACCAGATAAGCCTGTTCGACCGCCGACACGGGGGGAGCCGCTTCGGCGCGGATGCGCCGCCGCGCCGACGACGCCAGCTGTCGGCAGGCCGCGGACGACCGGCCGACGATTTCGGCGATCTCGACGAAGGAATAGCGGAAGACGTCGTGCAGGACGAACACCACGCGCTCGGCGGGAGTCATCGACTCCAGCACGACGAGGAACGCCATGCTCACCGACTCGTCCAGGGTGACCCGATCGGCGGGATCGGACCGATCGCCGGCGCCGCGTACGCTGGACCATTCCGTGCGGTCGGGCAGCGGCTCCGGTATCCACGCCCCGACGTAGCGTTCACGTAGCGTTCACGTCGTGCCCGCGCCGAGCCGAGCAGGTCCAGGCAGACACGGCTGGCCACCGTGGTCAGCCAGACCCCGGGCGATGCGACGGCCTCCCGCTGCTGCTGAGTCATCGCGTACCAACGGGCGTAGGTCTCTTGGACGGCGTCCTCCGCCTCGGCCAGTGAACCGAGCATCCGGTAACCGAGGTTGAGCAGTCGACGCTGTTCGCCGACGACCCCGCTCGGGTCCGGCTCGGACCGGCCGTGCACGAACTCGCTGAGGGCGTTCATGGTGGCACTCGTTCTCCGGGTTCCTCGGTGCTTCTTCGGGGCTTCTCGGACCGGCGTCGTTCCCGTTTCCCCGACGGGACGACAAGGTCGGGACAGCGCATCGAACGGCTGCGCAGGCATCCGCCTCACATTCCACGGCGCTGCGTCGTCGGACGGGAGAGACAGTACTGAGTCACCGCCGCGAGGCAGAAGAAGGAGCACCTCATGGCCATCACCGTACGGACCGCGGAAGTTCGGGCCGGCAACCGGACCTTCCTCCAGGTCGCGATCGCCTTGCAGACCCTCTTCCTCCTCTGCCAAGCGGTCACGGCAGGAATCCTGTTGTCCTCCTCCTACGGAGAGACGCTGCACGGCGTGGGTGCGCGGGTGATGTACGCGGCCTCCATGCTGTACGCGCTGGCAGCCGTCCTGGCCTGGCGTCCCGGCGGCGGGTCGCCCCGTCAGATCCTCTACTCGACGGGTTTCCTGCTCCTCGCCTCGATACAGGTCGTGCTGGGCATCGCCCGGGTGCCGTCCCTCCATGTTCCGCTCGGAGTCCTGATGTTCGGGCTGAGCGTCCTGGCGCTGGGGCGGAACCTTTCCGCGCGGAGCCAGAGCCACGGCGCAGCGGGTCGGTCGTAACCACCGTACGATCTCTGCGCGTTGCTCCCGGCCTCGCCGTGGATCCGGCCCACTCGACGTCCCCGTCGCCCCGTCCGGAACGCTCAGAGCCCGACCAGCAGGGAGTGGCCGAGGGGCGTGAGGCTGTGGAGCACCGCCGTGCCGGTGCGGACGGTCTCGACCAGGCCCGCGCTGCGCAACACGCCCGCGTGCTGGCTGGCTGCCGCGAGGGAGATGGAGGCCCGGTCGGCGAGGGCGGTGGTGGTGGCGGGGGAGCGCAGGAGCGCGAGCACCCGGGCTCTGGTGCGGCCCAGCAGTGCCGCGAGCGCATCCGGCCGGTCATCGCCCCCGTCTGCCGGGGCCGCGCTGCCGTCGTCATGCAGGGGGTAGACGAGGACAGTCGGCTCCTCGGACCGGTACATCACCATCGGACCGGTCGCGAACCACGAGGGGACGAGCAGCAGACCCCGCCCGCACAGCGGAATGTCGTGCGTCGATGCCGAGGGCAGGTGCAGTGTCGGGGGCTGCCACCTCCACGTCGTCCCCAGGGTGGTCAGCAAGGCGTCCACGCCGCCCCGCAACAGCATCTCGGACCGCAGCGCGCGATCCGTGAGCGCGTCCCGGCGGATGCGGGGCCAGAGCGGTTCCACCGACGTTTCGAAGTAGCGCCGGGCGTCCTCGCGCAGGATTTGGGACGCGGCGGGGGAACCCTGGGCGAGTTCGCGGGCCCATCGGCCCGGCCGGTGTAGACCGCCGTTCCAACCACAGACCTCCGGAACCCCGAGGTCCCATGCGAGCCGGTCGGTGGGCGTCGATGCCGCGGCGTCCAGTGCGCCGGCGAAGTCGTGCACCGCCGGCTGGAGGAGGAAGTCCGGTACGAACCCCTCCTCGGCGAGCAACTCGGCCAGCACGCCGCCCCGGAGGCCGGGACCTCCGTGCAGGGAGCGGTGCCACTGGCGGGCGGCCGGCCGTGGACGGTGCAGCAGCCCGACACCCGCGCCGCGACCCCCGAGCCCACGGTCCAGGTCCATGCCCAGACGCAGGCTGAGGGCGGCTTCCGCCAGCGCGTTGACCGCTGGGGCGAGGGTGATGCGGCGGAGGTCGGCGGCCGTGAAGTGAAGGCGGATCATGTCGGCCGATTATCGGCCGGACGGGCCCGTTTCCCCAGGGGTGGGCGAGGACCCTTTCAGCCTGGCATGAAAGGCAATGCGCCCGACGTGATGACACCGCACGCTCCTGTTCGTCCCCCTCACCCGCCGATCCCCACGGAGGCCGCGCCGATGCAGCGCACCACCGCCCGAACCGTCCGTCTCGCCGCCGCGCTCCTGCTCACCGCCTTCGCGAGTGCGCCCGGTCCCGCGGCAGCACGGGACCTGCCCGACACCTACGTCGTCTCCCGGGCGCCCGGAGTGCTCCCCGAAGGGATCACGATCACTCCCGGCGGCACTGTGTACGTCTCCTCGGACGGGCGGGGCAGCCTGTTCCGGGGTCGCGTCGACGGGCCGGAGCTGGAGCCCTTCCCCGCGCGCGGCCTTGGGGACCGCACCAGCACGCTCGGTGTGCACACCGACCGGCGCGGGCGCGTCTTCTCCGTGGGCGGCGCGACCCTGACCGTCCACGACGGCCACGGACGGCCCCTCGCCCTCCGCACGGCACACAGCGGACCGCTCGGTCCGCCCCGCTTGAACGACCTGGTCGTGACCAAGGACGCGGTCTACGCGACCGACTGGGCCAACCCCGTCATCCATCGGGCCGAAATCAAGGGCTCCGAACTCGGGCCCCTCGAACCCTGGCTCGACATCCGCGCCGCGTTCCCGCAGTTCCCCGCCCAGTACTGGCTCCTGAACGGCATCGTCGCCGATGAAGCGGGCACCACGCTCCTGGTGGCGTCGAACGGCACCGAGGCCGTCTGGCGGATCGACGCGACCGATGGGGCGGTGAGCCGACTCGACCTGGGGGAGGGATCCTTCGGCCCCGACGGCATGGTGTTGCACGGGCGGACGCTGTACGCCGTGCTCAACTACGGTGCTCCTCATGGGGTGTACATCGCCCGACTCGACGAGGAGCTGCGCACCGGGTCGGTGACCCACCGCCTCACCGACGGCCCCTTCGACCTGCCGACCACCCTTGCGAGGCACGACTGCCGTCTCTACGTGGTCAACAGTCAGCTCGACGAGCCGCCGGGCCTGCCGCCCTACACCGTGAGCGCGATCGACGACCCCGTGTGTGACGACCGGTGACCCGTGCGGGCCCGGCGTCGGTGTCGACCGCGTGCACGTCAGCGCGGTTCTGACGCTGGCCACGCACGCGGGTAGGGCACGTGCAGCGACTCGGCCGTCACGGGGGTGTGGCCGGCCGCTGCGCGCAGCCGACCGTCACGCTGCACGATCCCGCCGCTGGCCAACATGGTGGTGATCAACTCGGTGGCGAGGGCCTCGGGCGCGAGCCGTAGCAAGCGTGCGGCGTCCGTCAGCCATGCGCGTGCACGGAGGTACTGCTCGACCTCGTCCACCGGTATGCCGTCACGGATCATCAGGGCGAAGGCGAAGATCCGACGGGCGCCGTACCAGACGGCCCCGTCGGGATCGTCGACGAGTCTCCGGCCCCGGCGGAGGGCGGCGGCGAGGGCGGCCCCGGGGTCCGTGGGGATCGGGCCGTGGGAGGGCAGGATCACGCGCGGATCGAGGTCGGCCATGCGCTGGAGGGACGCGAGTGCGGTGTTTGCCGCCCCGGGCCCGTCGACAGCGAGGTTGACCCAGCCGACGTCGTGGTCCGACAGGGCGTCACCCACCAGGAGCAGACGTTCTTCCGGATGCCACAGGGCCAGGTGGCCGGGCGTGTGACCGGGGGTGCGGACGACCTCCCAGTCCTGGTCGCCGAGGCGGAGGAGCCGTCCGTCGTCGAGCGGTACGTCCACGTCGTACGGCGCGACGGGTTGGTCCAAGTACTCCGCCGCGCAGCACCCCGGATCCCGGCGTGAGATCGCCTCGGCCTCCGGAGCCCCGGCGGCCACGGCGGCTCCGCCCGCCCGGAGGAGGGCGTTCGCGCCGACGTGGTCGGCGTGCCAGTGCGTGTTCACGACCAGGTCGATGCGTCCGGCATGCGCCCGGGCCCAGTCCACGGTGTCCGCGGCGTGGCTGACGAACCCGGAGTCGACCAGGGCCGGTTGCCTTCCGGCCAGGAGGAGTGTGTTCGCGTTGGGGAACGGCCGCTTCCACCAGATGGCCCAGGCCGGCAGCGTCGGCGGTGCGGACGCGTCCCGCGGCCCCTTCGCTTCGCCCCGCCGGCTCACTGCGCGGGTCCCTTCGTGCGGCCGGGGCCCACGAGGGGGAGGGAGGCGGCGGGGCGGTGCACCGGATCCCGGTCGTCGGGGTCCACGGGGAGACGCGTCGCTTTCTGCCGAGACCTGTCTTGCACGTGCTCTCCCTCGACGTCGACGAACACCACGGTCAGGGCGGTGGAGGGGAGGAGGGCGGCTCTGCGGGGTCAACCGGACTGCTGCCGAAGGGAATCCACCGGACGATCATCATGCCATCGGCGGCACGGCCGGGGCACACCGGTCGCCCGTGACGGGCAGTCCGTCGTGCCACCCCGTCCGCTGCGATCGGGTGCCCGAGCGGCGTCCGACCCTGGACCATCCCTGGACCACCCCGTCCGATCCCACGGCGCGGTGCGGAACGCACTCAGGTCGTCCCGGTCGCGGCCCGTGCAATGCGTTCCAGGGTGGTGCGCATTCCGGACCGGTTGAGGGCGACCCGGCGTGCGGGGTTCGTCCCCGCGAAGACGGTTCCGAGTAGATCGGCGACCCGGGCCCGGCGCCCGGTGGTCCGCAGGTCCTGCCAGAACTCGGTGATCCGCGTGCCCGAACCCTCCGGTTCGAACCGGTAGCCCCAGCGCGCGATCGGCAGCCCGAAGACGCCGATGTCGAACACGAACTCGCTGTTGGTGCGCATCAGGGCCACACGGCCGAGGGTGGGCCAGACGAACGGGCCGCGCCGGTTGAACCCGATGAACCGGCTGCCGGCGCGGAGAGGAGGTCGCAGCACCCACACGGACCGGCACTCAGGGCTCCACCGCCCCATGTTCCGCAGGTCTGACACCAGGCGGTAGACGACCGCCGGCGGTGCGTCGACGACCGCGCTCTCCTCCAGGCTCCACTGTCGGCCCATGACCCGCTCCCCTCGCCCCGTGCGACACCCCACCCGTCCCTACTCGCCGGTAGGTTAACGGGTGCGTCACCCGTTCGTGTGCGGAGCGCCGGAACCGGCCTCGACGTCCCGCGGGTACCAGCGCAGTTCGACCGTATTGCCGTCGGGGTCCTTCACGTAGATCGACTCGGCGGAGCCACGTGCGCCCCAGCGCGGCACCGGGCCTTCGAGGACCTCGAAGCTGCCGGAGTCGATGACCTCCTTCCAGTCGAGCGGGTCCACGACCAGACAGATGTGATCGACGTTGGACTCGCCCCGCGGACGGGAGAAGAGGTCGATGACGGTGCTCCCGTCTATGCGCACGGAAGGGAACGACACCTTGCCGGCCCGCCATTCCTCGACCCGTTCGGGTGCGAGCCCCAGGAGACCGGTGTAGAACTCCAGGGCCTTGTCCACGTCGGTCACGTTGAGTACCAGGTGGTCGAGGGCTTTGACTCGCATGAGTGGTCCATTGCCTTTCCGGGGGCGGACGGGAACTCGACGATCATGTTCGAGGAGACGGTCGTGAGCAAGGGCCCCGCCCACCCGCGATGCGGAGCGATTCCATCCGGTAGGTCCCGTGTGCCCACCGGGGTGCACCGTCGCCCGGTGCCCCGGCACGGGCCGCGGCGGCCGGTCCAGGAGGGGCGAGAAGGGGATGGCGATCGGTCCGCGGCGCTGGAACGGAGGCCTGGCAGGACCCGGACGGGCGCGGTTCCGTGCCGCCCGGTTCCTCACGGTGGCCCTCATCGCCGCCCCGTCCGCACCGGCCGCCCGAGCAGGTACGCGGCGGCCGAGGCGACCAGGAGCAACATGCAGCCGGTGAAGACCAGACCGGCCTCCTCCAGACCGAGCGGATCCGACAGTGCGCCGACCCCGATGACGGGGATCGAGATGCCCGTGTACGCGACCACGAACAGGGCCGAGATCACGGCCGCACGTTGCTCGACCGGTGCACCCGTGGCGACGGCAGACAAGGCCGCGCGGAAGGAGAGTCCCTGCCCTGCTCCGCCGATGACCGCAGCCAGTACCACCAGGACCAACAGCGACGCGACGAGCGCTCCGGCGAGGAAGGAGAGGCTGGCGAAGAGCACCGCACAGCCCAGCGGTAGGGACCGGGCCACTCCGAAGCGGCTGACTCCGAGCTGACCTGCGATGGAGGCGAAGAAGGCGAGCGCGACGACGAGGCCGCTCACCGCGTGGTTGTCCACCTGTAGGGAACGGGAGAGGAAGGTCGGACTGATGGAGGTGAACACCCCGAACAGGGCGAATCCCGCGAACGATGCGATCGCCGCCGGCACGAACACCGCCCGGACCTGCATCGGCAGGGCCGGCCGTTGTGGTCGCACGGCGCCCCACGGCTGCCGCTCGCGCACCGTTTCCGGCAGCCCCAGGAGGAGGACGGCCGACACGGCGACCAGGGCGAGGTGTACGGCGAACGGAAGCAGCAACGGCTCGGGCGCGTACTCCGCGAGCACTCCGGCGAGCAGGGGGCCGCACCCCAGGCCACCCATGTTGGCGGCCGTCGCCACGAGCGTGGCCCGAGCCCCTCCGCCGGGTGGGGCGAGGTCCATGACGTACGCGGTGGCGGCGCCGGTGAAGAGACCCGCCGACAGGCCCGACAGCAACCGCCCCGCGTACAACCAGGCGAGACCGTCGGCGAACAGGAAACAGAGGGCGCTCGCCGCCGCGAACCCCAGGCCTCCGTACAGGGTCGGCCGTCTGCCGATGGTGTCCGAGGCGTTGCCCGCGAGGAGCAGGACCCCGATGACGCCGAAGGCGTAGACGGCGTAGACGACGGTCACCGTCAGCTCGGAGAAGCCGAACTCCTCCTGGTAGAGCGGGTAGAGGGGGGTGGGCAACGTGGTGCCGGTCATGCCCACGATGAACACGGCCCCGGCAAGTAGACACGGGAGCCATCCTCGGCGATCACCAACCATGGGCCGACGGTATCCCCGAGGGGCTTTTCCGCCCCGCCGGCGCAGCGGCGGGCCCCTGGAAGCGTTCTTCGCCGCCCCCCCCGGGGCCGGTCCGTCGGCTGCCGCGGGGACGCCTGCCACGGCCACCGTGCGCTGACGCCGCCAGCCCCCGCTGCCGGCTGCTTGCACGCGCCCCGCTGGTCACGTGAGTTCTCAGCCCGTGTGGAGGACCCGGAAGCGTTCGGGTGCCGCAGGGTCGCGATCGGCCACCTGGACGGGTGCCCATGCCCACTGCCGGACACCGGTCTCCGGCGTGCGGGAGAAGTTGATCGGGCCGCGGGTCCCCTCGACCCGTAGGTGCGGCCATGACGCAGCGATCGCCGCCCGGTTCGTACCGTGGGAACGCAGGGCCTCGACGAGAACGGTGATGGTGTCCCAGCCTTCGAAGGCGACGAAGGACGGTGCTTCGCCGAGACAGCCCCCGAGTTCCTTCTCCACGCGCTCGGCGAGCGGGCCGAAGCGCTCGGGCAGATAGCGAAGGAACGGAACTCCGGCGCCGGCCCCGCCCAGCAGGGCGGCCCATGCGGCGAACTCGGGCTGCCCCGCAGGGGCGCCGATCAGGATTTCCGCCAGCCGACCGTCGCTCCGTACCGCCTTGACGAGGGACACCGCCGGCTCCGGATGGCCCACGAGCAGGAGCAGCGCCGTCGCGTCGTGCGCGACGAGGGCGTCGCAGAGCGCTTCGGGGGTGAGCGCATGGGCGTCGAGTTCCACGACGGTTCCCCTGCGGGAGGCGAGTCGGTCCCGGAGGACACGTGTCCCGGAGGCCCAGTAGGCGCTCGATTGGGTTGCCAGGGCGATCCGCTTCCGACCCGAGGCGAGGAGGAAGTCCGCGTAGAGGCGCCAGCCGTGGGACTGGACCGGAGCCACGCGCGCGACCCACTCCGTCGTTTCTTCGGTGAGCGCGTCGAGCACGGCCGACGAGCAGAGGAACGGCACGCCGAGGGCATCGGCCCGGGTGGCAGCGGCACGTGCGACGACGCTGTGGTACTCGCCCACCAGGGCGGCGACGCCCAGGTCCGTCAGTTCCTCCACGGCCGCCGAGGCCCGCTCGGGGTCGGCCGCGGTGTCCCGGACCATCAGTTCCAGCGGCCGGCCGCCGATTCCACCTGCGCTGTTGGCCTCCTGGACGGCCAGGTCGAGCCCCGCGAGCAGGTGACGGCCCGCTTCGACCCAGCCCGGCTGCGACAAGGGGGCGAGGGCGCCCACCCGGACGGGCGAGCGGTCCGCCTGCCCGTCCGTGGACGGAGAACCCGATGTGTCCTTCGGCGCGTTCATCGGTTCGGGTCTCCTCGGGGGCGATGCGGGTGCGGCCAGCCCGGGAAGCGTACGGGGCGCGATTGACGGGGGGCGCTCCCCGGAGCGCGGCGCATCGGGTGCGCTCGGGTGGCCATGCCGGTCATGGGAACCCGCAGCCGAACCGAGGAGCAAGCGATGATCGGGGCGTCGAGACGCCGTCCCGAGGTCGGTCTCAGCGGCCACGTCGTCGATCGCGGTCCGGCGGTTGCCCCTTGCGTCGGCGCTTGCGAGGGGGGCGGCGCGGACGGACCGGGGCGCTGAGCTCGCCCACGGCCGCACGGATGTGGGCGGGGCCGTTCCGCCGGTCGCCGGCGCACCACCAGGAGAGCCGTCCCTCCACCTCGCGCGGGTGCATGCCGAGGTCGTGCTCGTCGCACAGCGGCCATGCTTGCCAGAGGCACTCGGTGATCGTGTCCTGTGCGGCGTCGGTGACGGCCCGCAGCGCCTGGGCCGGGCCGTCGCTGGAGTCCGGCAGCAGGGAGCCGCCGTGCCATTGGCCGTTGGCCAGGGCCACGTGGACCGCCTCGGCCTCGTCCCCTTGGTCCGAGGGCAGCCCCATCAGCTGCAGGGGCTCTTGATCGGGCAAGGTCGCCGTGAGGTCACGGTTGAGGAGGGCGAGGGCCGCGTCCAGGAGCGGATGCTCGCCGAGCGGGATCCGGCGGGGCCTGAAGGATTCGAAGGGACCGTGCACGAAGGTCATTGTGCCGGGCCGGGTTCTGCAGGCCGGGCGGAGGGGCGGGGCCGAAGGGCCGTGGGGCCTTCGCGCGCCTCGACTGCGCCTGCTGCTGAGGAGCGGCGCAGTCGAGGCGTGTTCTGTTGGTCGGTCGCGCTTCGGGCGATCCGCACCGTGAGGAAGCGGCCCCGAGAGGGGTCAGTAGTGGATCGTCCTGTTCTCTTCCGCCCAATGCCGTTCCGCCGTCGAGCCGCCCGGAGGAGGTACCAGCCCGTTGATCATCCAGAGGTCGTCACTGGTCTCGTCGACGTGGAACTCCCAGTGGAGTGCGGTGTGTCGTTCGAGGTGGGGCTGCAGCATCTGCCGTATCCAGCGGGCCGTGCGCCGCCTTGCCTCCTGGTCGGGGTTGTGCCGGGCGATGTGGTCGATGCTGATGCGGACCCCGAGCGGGGCGGGGAGACCTCCGACGTGGAAGTCCTCCGGCCGGGTCTCGTGGAAGAGCGTGATCACGTAGAACCTGGGCAGGCCGACCTTCTCGTAGTGATCCGTGATCGCCGAGGCGAGTCGTTGCTTCTCCTCGTCGGAGAAGACGCCCGGCGTGTGGTGAATGGTCCACAGTGGCATGGCGGTTCGGTGCTCCTTCGTGGGGTCCGGCTTGCGGGCGACGGTGCAGGGGCTCCGGGGCGGAGCCCTTATCTGACTAACGCTCTCATTAGTCAGATGCAAGCACGGCAAGTCTGAGTAACGCAAGCATTAGTTACGATGGACGGGTGGCGATGAAGTTCGAAGAGAGGCTCCGTGACCGTGACGCCTGGTCGATCGGTGACGGCTGCTCGGCGGGGCGGGTGCTCGACCTGCTGAGCACCCGCACGGTCTTCATGGTGGTGCGCGAGTGCTTCTACGGAACGACCAGGTTCGAAGACTTCGTGGCGAGGATCGGGACCTCCGCGCCGGCACTCTCGCGCGCGCTCAAGCAGCTGGAGTCCGCGGGAGTGGTGATCCGCGCGCCCTACCGGGAGCCCGGCAAGCGGGCTCGTGACGAATACCGTCTGACCGCGGCGGGGGAGGACCTGTTGCCGGTGTTCCTGTCGCTGATCCAGTGGGGGGACAAGTACCTCCAGGACGGCCGCCCGCCCCTGTCCTTCGTCGAGGCGGACGGCGGGCGCCCGCTGAGCGTCCGCGTGACGGCGGACCCGGTCCCCGAGCTCCCTTCCGAAGACATCGAGATCCGACTGCACCCCGACTGGGGCAGGAGCTGATGTCAGCCCCGGCGGAGCCGAGTGGCGACCGGGGGCGCGGGCGACCAACGGCGAGGGCGCCCCGTTCTGCCGGCGGGCGCCGTCACTTCCCGTCGACGCGATCGCGTGCGGCGACCAGTCGTGCTTCTGCCCTGTGGAGCAGGGTGTCCAGGACGACCGGGTACGCACTGTCGTTCATGCGGTCCGCCAGTAGCCCCGCGACGGCTGCGATGTGCGGATGGGTCTCGGCCGGCAACCGTGCGTAGGTGGAGGTCCACATCTCCTCGTCCGCTTCTCTGACCTCGTCCTTCACGGCCAGCGCGCCCGCGTCCAGAGCGGCGAACGCGAGCGTCAGGTCGATGAAGGCGTGGTACACGCCGACGGCGTCCACGTCGCTGAAGCCCGCATCGCGCAGGATGCCCAGGATCGTCTCGTCCACCTCGATCTCGCGGGGGCGGCCGGTGACGCGGCTGGCGGTCAACAGGGCGGCTTGCGGATGGGCGAGGTAGGAGGCGTGGACGGCCAGGCCTAGGGTGCGGAGGTCGGAACGCCAGTTCCCGGTGGGCGTCCAACGATCCAGGGCCCGTCCCATCAGCTCCTCGCCGATCGCCCGGGTCAGTCCGTCCAGGCCCTGGAAGTACCGGTACAAGGTGCTCGGATCGGCGCCGAGTGCGGCACCGAGCCGGCGGGCGGTCAGCCCGGCACTGCCGTGCTCGCGCAGCATCCGCAGGGCCGTCTGCACGATCAGGCGCTCCGACAGCACGGTGCCCTGTCGGGTCGGCCGCCGTCTGCGCCGCTCGGCCTCCGGAACCACCTTCTTCGGCACCGCGTCTCCGCTCCTCGGCTCTTATGCCAACGCCGTAGACCTTAACCAACCGCATCCTGTTGCATCGAGCCGTCCCCGGGTTCCTGCCCGGACCGTCTCGACGAAAGCGTGTGTGACATGCGTGTACTTCTGGTGGGTGCGGGCGGCGTCGGAACCGCCGTCACCCGTATCGCGGCCCGCCGTGACTTCCTGACCCACATGGTCGTCGCCGACTACGACCCGACCCGCGCGCAGGCGGCCGTGGCCGCGCTCGACGATCCGGACGGCCGCTTCAGCGCGCGTCGCCTCGACGCCTCGGACGAGGCCGCGGTGCGCCGGCTCCTTCGCGAGGAGAACTGCGACGTGCTGCTCAACGCAACCGACCCCCGGTTCGTGATGCCGCTGTTCAACGCCGCGCTCGCGGCGGGCACGCACTACATGGACATGGCGATGTCGCTCTCCGTGCCGCACTCGGCCGCGCCCTACGAGCAGTGCGGAGTGAAGCTCGGCGATGAGCAGTTCGCCCTGGCCGGGGCATGGGAGGACGCCGACCGCCTGGCCCTGGTGGGCATCGGCGTGGAACCGGGCCTGTCCGACGTGTTCGCGCGGTACGCCGCCGATGAGCTCTTCGACGAGATCGAGGAGCTCGGGGTCCGCGACGGTGCGAACCTCACCGTCGAGGGCCATGACTTCGCCCCGTCCTTCAGCATCTGGACCACCATCGAGGAATGCCTGAACCCGCCCGTCGTCTACGAGAAGGACCGCGGCTGGTTCACCACGGCGCCGTTCAGCGAACCGGAGGTCTTCGACTTTCCCGAGGGCATCGGCCCGGTCGAGTGCGTGAACGTCGAGCATGAGGAGGTCCTCCTCATGCCCCGCTGGATCGACGCCCGACGGGTGACGTTCAAGTACGGCCTCGGAGACGACTTCATCGCAAAGCTGAAGACGCTGCACGAGCTGGGGCTCGACTCCACGGCGAAGGTCACCGTTCCGGGAGCCGACGGACCGGTCCGGGTCTCCCCGCGCGACGTGGTCGCCGCCTGTCTGCCCGACCCGGCCACCCTGGGCGACCGCATGAAGGGCAAGACCTGCGCGGGTACCTGGGTCAAGGGGACCAAGGACGGCGCGGAGCGCGAGGTGTACCTGTACCACGTGGTCGACAACGAGTGGTCGATGCGCGAGTACGGTTCCCAGGCCGTGGTCTGGCAGACCGCGCTCAACCCGGTGATCGCCCTGGAGCTGCTCGCGGTCGGTGCCTGGAAGGCGAGCGGGGTCCTCGGCCCGGAGGCGCTGCCGCCCCGCCCGTTCCTCGACCTGCTCGCCGACTACGGGGCCCCGTGGGGCCTGCGCGAGGAGGGCTGAGCCTTCCTGTGGTCCCCTCCGGGAGCGGCCCGGACCGCACGCTCCCCGGTGGACGACCATGGTCGTGCGCAGTCCGGTAGTTCGGTAGTCCCGGGGCCGAGCCGTTCCCGGCCCCGGGACTAC
>NZ_JBHYMF010000162.1:0-14577 GCF_042742855.1 Streptomyces sp. NPDC058877
GCCCGAGCTGCCCTCGTCGTCCTGCAGCTCGAACACGGCCGCACCGCCTGAATGAAGATCACAAACCGTCACGAGACGTTACCGAGAAGGGTTCATTGGGTGGAATTATCTTTCAATGGGCGGTGAAGAGGTCGTAAGTGGAGGTCGGGTGGGTGGTGGTGAGGGTGTTGAGGGTGGGGTTGACGGTGAGGATGGCTTGGTGGAGTCGCTGTATTTGGGGAGACGGCTCGACGCCTAGTTCGGTGATCAGGTGGGTGCGGAGGTGGTGGTAGAGGGTGAGTGCGGTGGCGCGTCGTCCCGAGCGGTAGAGGGCGAGCATGGCTTGCGCGTGAAGACCTTCGTGCTGGGGGTGGCGGGCGGTGAGCTGGGTGAGCTCGGCGAGGATTTCAGTGTGCCGGCCGAGACGGAGGTCGGCGTCGATGCGGCGTTCCGTGGTGACGAGGCGACTCTCTTCTAGGCGCATCGTCTCGATTTCCAAGATGGGGCCGACGTGGACGTCCACGAGTGCCGGCCCTTGCCAGAGGGCGAGCGCTTGTTGGAGGAGCGTGGCTGCTTTTTCGTCGTCTCCTTCCTCGAACGCCTGGTGCCCTTGGCGGGCGAGTTGTTCGTAGGTGTGGACGTCGATGGATTCCGTGGGGAACTGGAGGAGATAGCCGCCGTGGCGGGTGGCGAGTATTTCCTTGGCGAGGTGGGGGTTGTGAGGGCCGATGGCGGTGTTCAGCCTTCTTCGGACCTGGAGTATGTAGGACTGGAGGGTGGTGAGAGCGCTGTGGGGCGGCTGGGTACCCCAGATCTCTTCCATGAGTGTGGTGACGGGTACGACACGGCCGGGGTAAAGCGCGAGGAGTGCCAGGATTTGTCGCGGCTTCCGGGCGGTCGGAACGATCGAGACATCGTTGATTTCTGCGTTCAGCGGGCCTAGAACCTGAATCTTCATCGTGCTCTCCGTCGCCGTGATCGAGTTTTGCTGTTTTCTGTCTCGGTTCGTTCGAGGTGTAAAGGTTAATGATCTCCCGGGCGAGCCTTCGTGGATTCTTGAAGCCTTGTTGAGCGTATTCTCTGGCGTTTTCGGGAATGTGGTTCTTGTGAGGATTGTTTTGATGCCGTGCGTGGCGCGGCATGTTCGCCGATCGGGACCCACGAGAGGGCCCTGGAGTCCGTGCAGGTGGCTGCTCGTCGGCATTTGCAGTGAGCGCAGGTGGGTTTGAGCGGAAGCCGTTTTGGTGCGGCGGCATCGCCCCGTCCCGTTCGTTTCGGCTCTCTCCGTCCCGTCTGCCCCAGCCCCAGGCCACCACCCCGGCTCGTCCTGATCCGTTGCGGCCCCGTCGCGGTGCGCCCTGACCTGGCCCGCCTGGGCGGGGTTCCGGCTCGGTTCCTTCCGGCCCGTGGGCGTGCCCCGCTTTAGGCGTGGGCGAGTTGGTGGGGTTTGGCTGGGGGTGCGGCGAGGACGGTCCGTTGGAGCCGTTGGAGGGGAGCGGAGGGTTCGAGGCCCAGCTCGCGCACGAGCGTGTTGCGTAGGTGCTGGTAGGCGGCGAGCGCTTCTTGCCGTCGACCCGAGCGGTGCAGTGCGAGCATGAACTGGCCGTGGAGGTTTTCGTGGGTCCGGTACCGGTTGGTGAGCACGGTGAGTTCGGCCAGTAGTTCTCGATGGCGTCCCAGCGCGAGGTCGGCCTCGATGCGCTGGTCCAGGGCGCAGAGTCGATTCTCTTCCAAGCGGCGCTTTTCCAGGTCCAGTTGCGTGCCGCTGTGGACGTCGGCGAGGGCCGGGCCGGTCCACAGGGCGAGTGCTTGTCGCAGGACGCGCGCGGCGGTGGGGAAGTCGCCGGCATCCATTGCCCGGTAGCCTCGCCCGGCGATTCGGTCGAACTCCCTTACGTCACTGGAGCCTTGGCCGCTGTTGAGCAAGTAGCCTCCGGGCAGGGTGACCAAGACGTCCTTCGCGGTGCGTGGAGAGGAGTTCCGGGCCTCCTCGTCATGCCGGCTTGCTGCGTCTTCTTGCTGTAGTGCGGTGGAGATGAGCGCGCGGACCTGGAGGACGTACGTCTGCAGGGTGGTGCGGGCGCTGCGCGGCGGCTTGGTGGCCCATAGCTCGTCGATCAGTGCGGGCACGGAGACGGTTTGGTCTGCGTGGAGGGCTAAGAGGGCCAGGACCTGTCGGGGCTTGGGGGCGGTGGGGGTGATGGACCGCCCGTTCTCCCGTACTGACAGTGGGCCCAGTACCTCGATGTCCACGCTGAACTCCCCCTGGTACCCGGTTGGTTTGGTCCTTGCGCTCGGGCTCCGCTAGTAAAAAACAGGACCGATGGTTTGTCAATAGAAGACCAAGTGTGCTGTTTTGACTTCGCCGCGCCTCTGTGGTGGTGGAGGGTAATCGTGCTCTGAGCTGGCCTTTTGTTCGATCGCGTGAGGCCTTCCCGGTCCTCGCGGGGGGTGTTGCTGCTGCGCCTGCCGTCTCGCCGGGCGGTGGCGCGGGCATGACGAGGGCCTTAAACAGACCAATCGGTTTAGTGTGAGAGCGCTTTCGGGGCGATGGCGGTGGCTTGTTCCGTGCCGTCGTCTGGTGTTTCGATGAGGGCAGGACGAGCGGGCCGCCCTGACGGCATGGACGGCGCCGGGCGGCGCTGGCGAGGTCCGCAGCAGTCGGCGATGTGGATCGGTGAAGACCTCCACCCCGTGCCGTGTCCTTCGTGCTTCCGGAACAGGAGGACCGGTCGGCAGCACGGTGCCGTCCAGGAGCACGAACGCCTTGCGGGCCGCGATCGTCACTTGGAACGAGCAGACCCGCCACCGGCGCCGACGGCAACGACGTCCGGGGCGACCGACCTCCGTCGACCACGAGGCCGCTGCGAGCCCACCCGCAGTCCTGGCTGCATGCCCCCGCTGTCACCCGATCGTGCAGCAGCCCCCGGGCGGACACCGATCCACACCGAACGCCGGATCATCGAGGTCCGCCTCCTGTGACGGTGGGGCCCGCCCCACATCGCGAACCTGCTGGACCTGGCGCCCTCCACCGTCCACCGCGTGCTGACCCGCTACGGCCTGGGCCCGGCTGATCCATCTGGCCCGGGCCACCGACACCGTCGTCCGCTGCTACGAAGCAGGCACGGCCGGGTGCTTGCTGGGGTGCCACCGCTCAGGCCCCGGCGTGCAGGTACGCCGCCCAGAGGTAGGGGTTGCGGGTGCGGTCGTACGGCCCGGACAGGTCCGCGCCGTCGCGCATGCCGCGCACTGCCCCGTGGAGTGCATGGGCAGCGCGATCGGTGTCCGGGGGAGCGGAGTCGCTGCGCAGACCGGCGTAGAAGGTGTCGGCGACCGTGGCCGCCGTGCGGTCGTCGATGTCCCAGAGGGAGCCGATCACGTGGGGGAAGCCGACGAGCTGGAAGGCGGACGTGAGGTGGATGGCCTCGTCGGAAAGTCCGCCGCGGGCCGTTGACGATGCGCTGCCGCACGCCGAGAGGTACGCCAGCCGGGCGTTGTCGAGCTCGGCGGGCAGCAGGTTCTGGACGGTCAGTGGGCTGTGCTCGTGGTCGTGCAGGAGGAGCCTGCTGCGTGACGGATCGGCACCATCGGTGATGCCGTGACAGGCGAAGTGTGCAACCGTGACGCCGGGGAGTCTGGCCAGCACCTCGGTGCCGACGGCTGGCCCGTCCGCCGCCGGCTCGGCCGGCACCTCCGGATTGCACAGGAGCGTTGTCCGGCCGAAGTGCCGACGGACCCGAGCGACTTCCTCCAGTGCTTGGTGCAACGGCCCGCCGCCGGGCAGGCCCGGGGTGACGGGCATGGCCACCAACAACGCATGGTGAGGGACGGGCCCTGAGCGTTCCGGCCGCCGGGTCTGCTCCCTAGCGTGTCGCAGGGCGCGCAGGGTCGGCGTGTACGAGCAGACCACGCGGTCCAGCACCGAACGGCGCTCCGGCCCGGTGTGGTGTCCGGCGGCGTGCAGGGGCAGCAGCCCCAGCGCGCCGCCCGGGGCCCACCACAAGCGGGGCCAGGAATCCCCCGGCCCGGGCTCCCGGGTGTGGCCCAGCCGGTTCAGTACGGGCTCGGCCACGGCGTCCCACAGCCACCCGAGCACCGACGTCAGTTCGTCCTGCGCGGCCAGCAGTCGCTCGAATCCCCGGTTCGCCGCCATCGTGTCAATGGCCTTGCGGAATGCGGAGACCCGCTCGGTGACGGTCTCCGGGGTCAGGGCCGGGAGCCGCACGGACACGACGCCGTCCGCGGTCAGCAGCAGGGCGTCGCTGCGCAGGGCGCTTACGTTCAGCATCACGACGGCGCCTTCGGCGGCTTCAGCGCGGGCTTCGTCGAGGGTGGGCGGCTCGCCGAAGCTGGTGAGGCGGTCCCTGACCCGTTGTGTCAGCGCATCGAGTTCGGCGGCATGCTGCCGCTGCTCCCGCGCGATGCGCTCCTGCCAGGCGGCATGGGCCACGATGTCCGTGTCGCCCACGGGCGGAAGTCCGCCGGGGACGGGGTCCTCGACCCGGCGACGCGCCTCTTTGAAACGCCGGACCAGCTCGGGCTCGATCCGGGAGAGTTCCGCCAGATCGCCACGGGTGCCGAGGACGTGGCCGAGGAGCACCGCCCGCCCCGCTTCCAGCGTCTGAAAGGCACGCTCCGCCCGCTGCCGCGCGGTTCCCCGACGCGCGCCGAGCGCGAGAGCCGCTGCGGTACCCGCCGACCCGCCCAGGCGCGACAGCATGTGCTGGCGGTCCGCCCGGTACGAGTACCACGTTGCGATCTGGGGCAGGAGCGTGATGGCGGCCTCAGCGAGGTCGGCCGCGCGGTCGGGGTCCTCGGCGGCAAGCATCCGGGCAGCGACGAGCGCGGCGGTGATCCGGACGTTCGCGTCCGTCGCCTGCTCCTCCCAGGCGCTGACTCCCCAGCGGATCGCCCCGGCCCTGTCGTGAGCGGAGCCGGTGCGTGCGTGCCGGTCCATCAGGGCCGATGCCATCGAGGAAGCCGCCGAACCGCGTGCCGGTCGCCCCGCGGGCACGTCGCGGAGGACCGTGTCGAGGCACGTGACCGACAGGTCCAGGTCAGCTGCCGCGCTCGGGGCTTCCGGGCTGTGCGAGGCTCGTGCGTGGAGGGCGATCGCCAGGCCGGACAGCGCCGTCAGTCGGCTCATGCTGCCCGTGTCCGCTTCCGCGGCAGCGGCTTCGAGGGCGGTGACCGCCAGGTCCAGATCAGCCGGTACGCCCTGGGCGTCGTAGCGGCGGTGCAGGGCGACGCCCAGGCTGTACAACCAGGCGCTCCGGTCCGGTTCGGCCGCCACGGCGTCTTGTAGGAGTCCGATGCCGGCCTCCAGGTACTCCAATCGCCGAGTGCGGTCGTAGTAGACGCGCAGGGCCTCGCCCAGATCGCTGGCACGGGCCGGTCGCTCGGAGTGGGCCGCCGGGGTCACGTCGAAGGCCGTGTACGCGTAACCGACCGCAGCCAGGAGGTCGGCCCGCTCCTCGGTGCGCCCGTAGCGCAACAGCAGCGCCTCGGAGAGGCGGGCGAGACCCCGGCCGTGATCGGCGCCGCTGCCGGGCTGTTGCCGTACGGCGTCCGAGAGGCGTTCGACGGCCGTGTCGAGGTCCCGGAGGCGGCCGGTGCAGTCGTAGCGGGTCAGCAGCGCGATGCCGAGGCCGTCGAGCAGGTCACCGTGGTGGGGGCTGCCGACGGGACAGTGCGGCAGTGCCCTTTCGTAAGAGGCCACCGAGGCCTCGGCGTCCTCGATGCTGCCGGTCCGGAAGGCGCGCAGCTCCAGCAGTCTGCCGAGCGACCAAAGCATTTCCGTCCGGTCGGCTTCGCCTCCCGGTTCGCGGCGCAGTGCTTCCTCGCAGCGCTCGACGGCCGCGTCCAGATCACGCGGGTCACGGTGGCTCCGGTAACGCCTGCGCAGGGCGTCGCTCAGCAACAGGAGGCGGCCGGAGAGGCCCGTGTCCTCGGGATCGGATATGCGGACGGCCTCTTCGAGGAAGTCGACCGCTCGGTCGAAATCGTCTGGCCGGCTGCCTCTCTCCGGTCCGTTCTCGGGGCTGGGCATGCCGCCGGCCGCGGGCGTGCCCTGCCTGCGGAGGCCCTCTGTCACGCCGTCTCCTGGGCATTGCTCCCGCTTGCCGGGGAATCGGAAGCGCCACGCAGGCTCCGAGCTCCGTAGGCCGCGCCGAGGAGGGTGAGGACGTCGGCCCGCTTGGGGTGGTCCGGACCCGCCGAGGCGATCGCGGCCCGGTAGTAGGCGATGGCGAGGTCCAGCCACTGCGGCTCCCCAAGGTCGGCCTTCCCGCGCAGCCGGCACAGCCCGCCCAGTGCGGCGAGGGTGTCCACGGGGTCGTGTTCCTCGTGCCCCGGAATCGGGCCGGGCACGGGTGGGACCGCTTCGGTCATGCGCCGCAGGACGTCCCGGGACGTCCTGCCGGTGTCCCGTTCGCGTTGGGTTGCCGCCCGCCAAGCCGTGTACTGGGATCGATCGGCATGTCCCTCGGGCGTGTGCCGCAGGGCCAGGTCGTACTGGGCCAAGGCCTCGTCCAGGTCGCCGATGCGGTTCGTCCAGGCAGCCCGGGCGTGGAGCGCGGCGCCCAGGCCGGCATGGATGTGGCCGCGCTCCCGGTGGTCCGGTGGTGCGAGACGGTCCGCGGTGCGCAGACAGTCGAGGGCGTCGCTGAGGTCCGCGGGATGGGAGTCCTCGGTGTAGCGGTCCCGGAGGGCGTGACCCAGCATGGCCAGGTAGGTGGGCGAGGCAGGGACGAGGACCAGCACTTCCCGGAGCTTTCCGATCGCCCGGTCCAGGTCGCCGCGATCCTTCCGGCGGTGGTAGCGGGTGATGAGGATCTGGCTCAGGTTGAAGAGGTCGCCGGGGTCCTGCGCCGCGTCGTCGCGGGCTGCCGTGGCCGCCGTGAGCAGGTCGGTCGCGGTGTCGAGGTCGGAGTCGTCCGCATCGGGCCCCGCACGCATCGCGCGGGTGCGCAGGACCCCTGCCAGGAGGGACAGCCGCGAGGCCTGATGGGGGTGGCCGGGGGGCGTGTCGTCCACGATCCGTTGCAGGAGCGCCGCCGTGTGCTCCAGCAGTCCGGGGTCGTCGTCCGTCAGCACTCGCCGGAACTGCTCGATGGCCACGGGCTCGGCCCCGTTGGCGAGGTAGGGCAGCAGTGGTTCGGGCAGCCCCTGGACGCCGTCCTCGTAGCAGGACACCAGCAGTTCGAGGGCGCGGCGCACCTCCGGCTCACGCTCGCCCTCGGGGGTGAGCGAGGTGCGGAGCCAGTGGATCCACCCGAGGACGAAGCACACGGTCGGATCGGCGTGGTCGTTCTCCACGAGCCAGGACTCAAGCCTTGCCGCCTCCGCCACCGCAATGGGTGTCAGCAGGCCTGAAGCGTCATTGCTCTCCTCGACCTCCCGCACCTGATGCATGACCGCGGACAGTAATTCGTCCCGCATCCCGCCCCCATGTGGGTACGTACAACTATGATTCAAAGCAACGAAGTTGACGCACAATTCCATTATAGGACGAACGGCGAGCACGGGGGACGGGGTGCCACAATCCATTGAGGTCCGCAATGTCATGACCCGGTCCGGTACGGCCGCTGTGTGCGAGAACGGGGAGAGCTACCGGGCGGCGCTGCTGTCCCGGCTCGGCGACGCGGGAGCTCTGGACCGCGCAGCCGAGGCGCTCCGCACCGGAGTCGATCCCATCACCGCTCTCGACGAACTGGATGCCGCGCTGCAGGCATCGGGGGACCCGCGCGGGTTGTACGGAGCCCTGAGGGGTGCGCCCGACCCGTCCGCGGCAGCGGGCATCACCTCCACGGCGCCCGGGGAGTCGGTGTACCTGTGCCCCACGGAGAGGTGCCCCCGCTTCTGGCTGCCGGAAGGCACGGGCACGGTGGCACGGTGCTCCCTCTCCGAGGCGCCGCTGCGGCGCAGAAAGCTCTAGCGATGCTGTCGGCCTTCGCGTCCGAACTGGGGAAGAAACTGGCCGAGCGCTGGCTGACCCTCCTGGTGCTGCCCGGCGCGCTCTACTTGGCAGTGGCGGTCGCGGCACGGGTTCTGGGCCACGCGCACGCCCTGGACCCCTCCCGACTGCTGCCCTGGCTGGACTCCGTGGCCGAGTCGAAGGCGGCGAGCGGCATCGGGGGAGTGACCGTACTGTCCGCCGGGGTGCTCGTGGCCGCCGCCGCGGCCGGCATCGCCGCCCAGGCCCTCGGCACCGTGTTGGAACGCGTCGCGCTGGCGGCGGACTGGCGGCAGCTGCCCGCCTGGTCGCGGGAGCGGGTGGCCCGCCGCGTGGCCGCCCGCCGCGTGGCGTGGGAGGCGGCGGCCCGGGACTGGCACGCGCTCCGACGGGCCGCCGCCACGGCCGCGGCCACCCGGCAGCCGTACGATCCGGCGCCCCGGCTGGAGGCACTCCGGGCGATGCGCAAGATCGCCCCGGAATCACCGGACCGGCCCACCTGGAGCGGCGACCGGCTGAACGCGACGGCGGTTCGCCTCGAACGTGACCTCGGCGTCGACATCGCCGTGTGCTGGCCGCACATGTGGCTGCTGATTCCCGATGCCGAACGCACCCAACTCACCTCCGTACGGAGCGATCTCGCCCGGGCCGCGGTGTTGGGCGGCTGGGCCCTGCTGTACCTGCCGCTCGTCTGGTGGTGGTGGCCGGCCCTGCCGATCGCGGTCGCCATGGGCGTCACGGCATGGCGCCGCACGCGTGCAGCCGCGGACGCCTGGGCCCGGGCACTGGAGACTTCCTGCCGCATGCACCTGCGCAAAGCGGCGGACCAACTGGGAGTCGACACCACCACGGTCGTGACCCCGTACGCCCTGGGGCAGGAGGTCACCCGACTGCTGGAGGGCTCCCCACCCCCACCGCCTCCCCCGTCACCGTCCGAACCCCCGGTGTCCGGCCCCTGAGCCGTCACTGCGCGAGCCGTCGTTACCGCGCTTCGGAGAAGGGCACTTCCGTGCCCCGATGTCCCTGCACCGGCACGGCACACGGGGCCCGGGGCAAGGGGAGGCCGGCGCGGCTCGGGGAGCTACAGGCGCCAGGTCCGGACGCGGTCAGCGGCCTGGTAGACGCTGGCCTTGCCCGCCTGAACGTCGCGGACGAGATCGACCATGGCACCGTAGGGCGGGTCGATGCCTTCGCCGGAAGCGTGCATGTAGGCGGCGGCGACCTGGCAGGCGAACAGACTGTTGCGGTGAGGCAGCGGCTGCAGCCTGACCAAGGTGTGCAGCAGGGCAGCGGCGCGCCAGGCCGGATCGGGGTCGGCGGTGGTGGGGCGCGGGATGCGGGTCTTGTGGCGGGCGACGGCGGCGACGAGGGCGGAGTAGTCGGCGACGCTGACGTCCTCGGGGACGGCCTGCTCCTGGACGTCCAAAAGCCATGGGACGTCGATGTGGAGGATCATCAGGCGGCATCCGCCCCGCGTCCCCGGGCGGCAGGAGGGACCTCGTCGGGGAAGGCCTCGTCGAACTCTGCCCGGTGCGTCTCGCCCCAGGAGGCCGCGTAGCGGACGAACTGGCGGCGCTGGCGCTCACGCAGCGACAGGTCGTGGACGTACTGTTTGAGGGACTTGCCTTCGGCGGCCGCGGCAGCGCGGACCTCCTCCAGTTCCTCATCGGTGAAGGTGACGTTCAAGGACGGCATAGCCCCTGATGGTACCTAGTAGGTACCTGGAAGGCCACTGAATGCGCGCCCCGGCTTCGCAGCAAGCCCTCACCGGGAGTGTTCTACCGGTGTGCAGCACGCTGCGTCCGGCCCCACTGCGGGTGGGGCGCCCGTCCGCGGCGAGGCAAGGACCGAATGGTTGCCGGGCCCGCGGATTCCGCTGCCTCCGGTTCCCCGGGAGCAGGACCTGCTGGTGATCTTGTGCGATCACCAGAACTGCACGGGCTTCACGTTCCGCCGGTCTCGTTGCGGGGCCTGGTCAATGGCCGATTCCGTCGATCATGTGCGACACCACACCGGCAGACGGCCTGGCACCATGGGTCGGTGTCCGCACCCTTCGAGCGCCCTGGCGCCGAACAGCGCGGCCTGTCCGCGTTGCTGAGCGGCCTGATGGGCAACCCCGCCGCAGCACCGGAGGTTCTCGTCCGCCTCACGGCGGCGAGCGTCGATCGAACCGGGCCCGCACGGCGCCGTGACCTGCCCGTGTAGGCCGCGGTGACCCTCGCCGGCGATCAGGACGCGCGCCTGCGGTCGGAGCTGGCTGCACACCCGCATCTCCCGGCATCTCCCGGCCGAGTTGCAAACCGTCCTCGCCCGGGACATTGATGCACGGGTCCGCGGCCGTCCGGCGAAAGGCGCCGAGTACTTCACCACTGCCGGCCTGCACGGGCGACACCCCCGGGCCGTTGCCGCGAGAGGTCTACGAACTGCTGGCCCGGGCCCCGAAGCCGGAGGCCCGCCGCGCCCCGGCGTTCAACCATCACCTGCCCGACGACATTCGGGCCAGGATCCGCGACGACGACGATGCGCGAACGGCCGCCGTCGCCGCCGACGAGTGGGACCCCGCGCCGGTCTCCCGGGTCAGCGAACTCTTGTCGCGGGCCACGCCCATCGGTCGAGAACTGCTCCTGCTCCGTCTGGACGGTCTGCTTCCTGCCGGGGCCGCCCGCGGCATGCTCGCCGACATCGCCCCCTCCGCGGACCCGGAGGACGGCGTCGGACTACGGAGGCGGATCGCCGCGATCGCCGACCTGACTGCCCGCTTCCTGGCGGCCCCGCAGCTGCGCGCTGCGGTTGCGGCCAATCCGACACTGGATGTCGAGCACGTCACGGCTCTGGCGCACGATCCCGACAACCAGGTCCGCGCGGCGGTCGTCGCGCGCCGCGGCCTCGACCCGGTGCTGCGCGAGTCGACGTCCGTCGAGTACGACGATCACAGCAGCGGCAACACCGTCGAATGGCTGCTGACCGAAGACCTGTCCGAACCAGATCGGCTCGCCTTCGCACGAAGCCGTCACCAAGTCCTCCGCAAGACGCTGGCCATGCGCACCGATCTGTCCGACGAGACTGTCGGCATCCTCGCCGCCGACGAGAGCTTCGCCGTGCGACTGTTCGTGTGCGAACGCCAGCCGAACGCCCCCGGCTGGCTGCTGGCACGCATCGCGGCCGACGGGAAGGACCACAGCCGCTGGGACATGCTCGCCCACAAGAACTTTCCCGATGCTGCCGCCACTGCCCTGGCCCGCTCCGACGACTCGCAGGACCGGGAAGTCGCCGCAGCACACCCCGGGCTTCCGATCGAAACGATCGAGGCACTGCTGGCCGACGACACCGACCGCGTGAGACGTCGAGCAGAGATCAACCCGTCCATTCCGACCGACCGGCCGATCACCCTCCTCGAAGCCGACGAGCCAGCCGTCGTCTGCGGGGCAGCCACGAACCGGATGCTCCCCGTCGCGACGATGCATCAGATCCTCGAACAAGCCCGGCTGTGAGGATGAGACACCCGTTGACGGGCATGGCCCGAGCGGCGCCGGGAACAATCCGTGCCAGACCGTGCGCCCAGTGGTTGCAGGCCCTGGCGGGCAGCTGCCGAGGCGCAGGCCACAGGGACTCCCACCTCCGATGGACCCTCGTCGGCCTCAATGCCGTGCTCGGGCCGTTCACGAGTGTGGCTCATCAGGCACGTCCTGGACCCCAGCGTTTCTTTCCACGCCCCTGATGAACACTTCCTGGCACTTCCCTCCGCACGCGTCTGCCACGGCCCCTCCGCCGAGACCGGGCCCAAGTCTGACCAAGCCCCACTGAAAAGGACGAAGAGCAGCAGCGCATGGACTCCTGAGCCGATTTCAGGAAACCGGCCCTCGAAATCTCATGGAAGAGAACTCTTCCGGAACGCCGCTTCCTGGCCGTCCTCAATGAGGCCACCGCCCGCAGCCGCAGGACCTTCTGCGCCGACGGCAGGAGACGCCGCGCCACCAGATCGCTCACACTCCTCCGACGGCCCAGAATCCAGGGCGCTTTGGACCAGTGGGCTTACAGGGCGCCCTCTCGGGGCGCCCGCCTTGGTCGCCTGTGTGCTTCGCTTGTCATTCCTGCGTGCCCGGGTGCGCTTGCCTTGCGCGGGCACGCAGGGGGCGTGCCGAGGTGGCGGCCGTACCCGAATGGTCCATCCGGTGTCCGCTGGGAGTTGACCGAGTCGGTTCTTGCCGCGTGGCGTCTGGACCATTGGCGCAGGGCTCTGAGCTTCGGCAGGCGGGCACTGAGCGGTCGGGCGGGTTTGTCGGTGCGGCGGGTCAACGTTGGTGTTGTGCGGTGTTTGTTGTGGTTATTTCGGTGTGGACGTGTGCTCCGCGGGTGGGGGTGAGGTCGAGGCGGGCGAGGACGGTGGGGGTGACGACGGTGGGGAGGATGTGTTGGTAGAGGTCGGCGATGCGGTGTTCGAGGTCTTCTCGGTTGCTGAGGGTTTGTGAGTAGATCTGAGCTCCGGTCCAGCAGGCGGAGAGGGTCCAGGCGGTGGCCGGGGGGTTGATGTGGGAGAGGAGTTCGTCTTGTTGCTTGGCCTGGGTGAGGAGTTGCTCGGTGACCTGGATCCAGCCGGGGAGGGATCCGCCGTCGAAGATTTCTTTCATGTCGGGGCCGAGTGAGAGTCGGGCTCCGGCGCTGAGGAGGGGGTCGTGGCGCATGCGGTGCGCGAGGAGCATGCCGGTGTCGATGAGTTCCTGCATGCGGTACTCGCGTGGGGGGACTTCGGCTTGGCTGAACTGCTCGTCCAGGATGCCTTGGGCGAGTGCACGTTTGGAGGCGAAGTGGAAGTAGAGCGCGCCTTTGGTGACGTCTGCTCGTTTGAGGATGTCGGCGATGGTTGCTGCCTTGTAGCCGCGTTCGTCGAAGACCGCGGCTGCGGCTTCCAAGACCGTGCGGCGGGTGCGAACTGCACGTTCCTGTCGTGCCACGGCTGCCTCCGTAGTTCATAGAGTCAGGCGGCTCTGATTCTCCTCAGACCGAGCCATTAGAAAACCAACCAGAAGGTTGGGATTTTTTCAAGCTTTCGTTTCTCAACGGTCGCCTGTTGGTCGGGAACAAGCCATCCTGCTGCTCCGAGGAGCGGTTCATGCTGCTCTGAGTAGCTTCATGGTCACCTGTCCCCACGGGCACGTCTGCCCCTGTGGGGCGGGGCTGGTGACGGCTGCCCAGTGCGCCGGCTCAGGTTGCTGCTTTGCGTTTGATGACACTTTGGTGCGATCTGGTTATTTTTGTGGTGTTACGGGTGGTTGGTTTTGTTGGGGGTGGGTGCCCTCGGTGTCTTGCAAAGAAAACCGGATAGTACGTATCTTCGGGTGTCTGGGTGTGGGTTCTCCTAATGGTGTGGTGGAGGGGGTAATGGGTGTGTTGGCGTTCCGGAAGGGTGTTTTTGAGGTGTCTGCGGGGGGTTCGGGTTGCGTGGGGGGTGGGGTGTTGGGGTTGACGGCGACGGTTCCTCGTGAGTTTGTGCATCGTAGTTCGGTGGCGGAGGTTTTTCTTACGGGGTGTGAGCGGGTTGCTGAGGATGTTTTTGTGGTGAGGGGGCAGTGGCCTCGTGCGCATACTTTTTTTGTGAGCGCTGATGGTCGTTGTCATGATCCGGTGCAGGTGGGTGAGACGGTTCGGCAGGTGGGTCTTTATTTGTGTCATGCGGTGTATGGGGTTCCGTTGGGGCATAAGGTGCTGTTGTGGAGTTTGGATTTTGAGGCTGAGCCGGATGGTTTGTTTATAGGTGGTTGTCCGACGGATCTTGAGTTGGTTGCGACGTGTAGTGATTTTGTTTGGCAGGGGCGCCGGTTTTCGGGGTTGCTGCAGGTTGTTGTTCGGCGTGATGGTCGGGTTTTGGGGCGTGGTCGGGCTCGTTTTAGTTGTGTGCCGGCAGCGGTGTATCAGCGTTTGCGGGGGCCTCATGTGGCGCGGGGTGAGGCTGCGATGGCTTGTGTGTCGCCGCGTGTGCAGCCGGTGTTGGCGTCGTCGGTGGGTAAGGTGACGCCTTTTGATGTGGTGTTGGCTCCTGTGCAGGGTCCGGGGCGGTGGCTGCTGAGTCCGGATTTGGGGCATCCTATTCTTTTTGAGCACGCTAATGATCATCATCCGGGGATGGTGTTGGTGGAGGCGGCGCGTCAGGCAGCGTATGGGGTGGTGCCGGTTGACGGGTTCGTGGTGACGGGGATGGCGTCGGAGTTCCTCAGTTATGCCGAGTTTGATGCCGACTGCTGGGTGGATGCCCGGCTGGTGTCTCGGGACCCGGAGGGTGAGGTGCTGCTGGTGGAGGTGGTGGGGCATCAAGAAGGCCGTGAGGTCTTTCGTGCGCAGGTCACCGCGGTGCGGCAGGCGCAGGCTGTGACGAGCTGAGGGGTGTTTGGTCAGGTGATGCAAAGGTCGGTGAGGTGCTACCGGCTGATCGGCTTGTCTGGTTGTGTCTTGAGACGGCCTTAACGGGACCTTGGTTGAGCGGGTTGAAGTGGACATCGGCTAGTGGTGTCCGCGGTTACGGGATAACTCTGACAGGGCTTGCAGAGAATCGACCTGTAGGTTCTGGGTCTTGACATAGCAGGTCAGCGCGTCGCTCGTCCGTATGTTGTTCTTCTGCGGGCCCGGAGATGCCTTGTGGTGGGGGAGGG
>NZ_JBHYMF010000162.1:14587-16161 GCF_042742855.1 Streptomyces sp. NPDC058877
CCCTGTTGTTCGGGGCACCCCACTCCCCGGCCCCCGGCCCCGCCCCCGGTTTTTTTTTTCTGGGGGGCCCCGGCTGCGGCTGGGGGGGGGGGGGGGGGGGGGGGGGGGGGGGAGGGTGGGTGCTTGAGGACTGCTTGAAGCGGTCTGGGCGGTGTCTGTTCGGTCTCGTATGATGGCCGCGCCTTGCCCGTTGTAGGACGTGATTCACGAATCGACCATCGACAAAGGGAAACCCGCGTGGAAACGGCAAGATTTGTCTCTCTCATCGCTGCGACCATCACTATGGGGTTGGTGAGCGGCTTGTTTTATGGCTTTTCCGTCTCGGTGATGCCGGGGTTGAAGCGCACCGATGACCGTACGGTCATTGAGGTTATGCAGAAGATTAATGTGGCGATCCTCAATGGCTGGTTCGTGTTGGGCTATATCGGGGCTTTCGTCTTCACTGCGGTGGCGGTTGCCTTGCATGTCTTTGGAGGCCGTCAGGAGGTGTTGGTGCCTTTGCTGGTCGCTCTCGTCCTCTACATCGTGGTGATGGGGATGACTAATCGGGTGAACATTCCTTTGAATAATGCTTTGGACAAGGCGGGTCCGGCTTCAGGGATTGCTGATCCGGCTGCGGTGAGGCGTGCTTTTGAGGCTCCTTGGGCGCGGGCCAATGCGTGGCGGGCAGTGCTGTGTACGGTGGCGGTCGGTTTTTTGGCGTGGGCTTTGGTGCGTTACGGCGCCGGGATTTGAGGTGTGCGGCCGGCACGGGTGAAGGGGGCCTCGCTGTGTAGCGAGGCCCCCTTACTTTTCGGGTGGCGGAAGCTATACGAGACCTGGACCCAGAGCTGGTCGCCGTATATTGACTCTGACGCGTAAATAACAGCAGGTCAGGGTGGGTGTGGGCATGGCTGGGTGCCCGGTGGTCGCGGAGGACCGCCGGGTGTCCGGGCTGCCGGTCAGGCTGTGTCTTCCCTCGGGTTGAGGGTGACGGTGAAGCCGAGCTGGTTGAGCTGGTTGATTGCTCGGCGGGTGGCGCGTTCGGGGTCGCGGCGGGTGAAGTAGTCGCCGCCGAGCTCGTGGTAGGGCACGTTGTCGTTGAGCATGCGCCAGATCGCGGTGATGATCGAGTGTTCGACGGCGACCAGCGCCCTGATCGGGCCGCGGCGGGCGGTCAGCCGCTTGTAGCGGGCTTGCAGGAATGAGTCCTTGGTCCGTGCCGCACCGAACGCGGCCATCCCCAACGCCCCTTTCAGGTAGGGGTTTCCGGGCCGGACGCGGGTACTGCGGACCCGGCCGGCCGATTCGTGGTGTCCCGGACACAGCCCGGCCCAGGAGGCCAGGTGCTTGTCCGAGCGGAACCGGGTCATGTCACCCCCGGTCTCGGCCACGATCACTTCCGCCACTGCCCGGTTCACTCCCGGGATCGTGTCCAGCAGGTCCAGCGCCGGGTGGAAAGGGGTCATCGCCTCCTCGATGCGGCCCGTCAGCTGGCTGGTCGGCCCGCCGGCTCCGCGACGAGCGGCTGATGCCACTGATCGAGAAGATTCACGCGGAGTCCGGGGCCACCTATGGTGCCCGCCGGATCACCC
>NZ_JBHYMF010000163.1:0-15761 GCF_042742855.1 Streptomyces sp. NPDC058877
CCCCGCACCTCTTCCGGGGTCGTCGGGCGCAGTTCGCCGTCGAGCAGCAGCCAGCGGGTCATCCCCAGGGACTCCAGGAAGGCCACGTCGTGGCTCGCCACGACCAAGGCGCCTTCGTAGGCGTCGAGGGCCGCCGCCAGCTTCCGCACCGACGCCATGTCGAGGTTGTTCGTCGGTTCGTCCAGCATCAGCAGCTGTGGCGCCGGCTCTGCGAGCAGCAGTGCGGCGAGCGTAGCCCGGAACCGCTCCCCGCCGGACAGGGTGCCGACGGGCTGGTCCGCCCGGGCGCCCCGGAAGAGGAACCGTGCCAGCCGCGCCCTGATCGTGTTCCCCGTCGCCGTGGGCGCGAAGCGGGCCACGTTCTCCACGATGCTCAGTCCGTCGTCGAGCAGGTCGAGCCGCTGGGGCAGGAAGCGGAGCGGAACCCGGGCCGTCACCTCGCCCGACAGCGGCTCCAGCTCGCCGGCGACGGTTCGGAGCAGCGTCGTCTTCCCGGCCCCGTTCCGCCCCACCAACGCGATCCGTTCCGGGCCGCGCAGCTCGAACGCGCCGCCCACCCGAGCTCCGTGCCGCAGCTCCAGGTCCTTCAGGTAGAGGACCTCGCGCCCCGGCGGAACCGAGGTGCGGGGCAGCTCGATCCGCACTTCGTCGTCGTCCCGTACCGCTTCCACGGCCGCGTCGAGCCGTTCCTTCGCCTCCGAGAGGCGCTCCGTGTGCAGCGTGCGCTGCTTGCCCGCCGTGACCTGCGCGTCGCGCTTCCGCCCGTTCGCCACGATCTTGGAGGCGACCTTGTTCTCGAAGCTCTTCTGGCCGTACCGCTTGCGGCGCGCCGTCCTCACCTGTGTGTCGGCCAACTCGCGCTTCTGGCGCTGCACATCGGCCTCGGCAACCCGCACCATCCTTTCTGCCGCCTCCTGTTCGGCGGCGAGCGCCGCCTCGTACGCGGACCAGTTGCCGCCGTACCAGGTGACCGTCCCGTCCCGCAGGTCGGCGATCTGATCGACCCTTTCGAGGAGTTCACGGTCGTGGCTGACCACGAGCAGCACTCCGGACCAGTTCTCCACCGCCTCGTACAGACGGGCGCGGGCGTGCAGGTCCAGGTTGTTGGTCGGTTCGTCGAGCAGCAGTACGTCGGGCCGCGCGAGCAGCAGTGCGGCCAGGCGCAACAGCACCGATTCGCCGCCCGAGACCTCGCCGACGGTCCGGTCCAGGCCGATGGAGTCGAGCCCGAGCTGGTCGAGCGCGGCCCGGGCCCGCTCCTCCACGTCCCAGTCGTCGGCGAGGGCGGTGAAGTGCTCCTCGGAGGCGTCGCCCGCCTCGATCGCGTGCAGGGCGGCCCGCTTGGCGGCGATGCCGAGGATCTCGTCGACCCGTCGTGAGGTGTCCAGGACCAGGTTCTGCGGCAGGTAGCCGAGCTCCCCGGTGACCCGTACCGTGCCGGACGCGGGGGTCGACTCGCCGGCGATCAGCTTCAGGAGGGTGGACTTGCCGGAGCCGTTCAGTCCGACGAGCCCGGTGCGGCCGGGGCCGACCGAGAGCCGGAAGTCGTCGAGGACCTCGGTGCCGTCCGGCCAGGAGAAGGAGAGCGAGGAGCAGGTGATGAACGTGGGGTGATGTGCCATGGAGGCCTCCCGGGTCGCGTGGGTGCAGAAGAGGGCAACGCGAGAGACACCGGGGCGCGGGCAGCAGGGAGAACGGCTCGTACGCCGAGGTCGAGAACGGCACACGCGGCACGAGGGGCACGCGCGGCTCGGTGTCTCGCAACCTCAGACGAGCAACGTCCTTCTCCGATCGGGTGACGACGGGGTCAGGACCGACCGTACGATCCGGCCCGGGGGACGGCAAACGAATTAAACGCGGCCGGAGTCCTGCTACGACTGGCCGCGGAGCAGTTCCACCAGGTCCTGGTCCCAGTCCAGGTACTGGTGCTCCCGTCCGGTCGGCACCAGGTGCTGGGAGCGCTCCAGGAAGCGGCGCAGCTCCGAGGTCCGGACGTGGACCATCGCGACCCCTTCCGGAGCGTGGAACTCGACCACTGTGCGGTCGTACCCGTACGGCCGCAGGCGCACGTCCCCGACGCCGGCCGGGCGCTCGACCCCCTGGACGAGGAGGTCGCGTGCGAAGGCCCAGGAGACCTCCACGCCCTCCAGGGTGGCCGGCGGCGGAAAGGCCATGCTCACGGCGTACGGATCCTCACGGTCGTACCGCAGGGTGGCCGGGACGGTCTCCATCCGGGGAGCGGACGCGACCAGACGGGCCTGCACGGCCTGCTCGATGACGGCGGACAAGGCCGGCTCCTCTCACACGGGCTTCGGATCCTGGGCGTCTCCCCGACACCAGGCCACCTGACACCAGTGAAGACGAGCAAGACAAGCGGAACGTGCATTGGGGCCCCACGTGAGCTGTGTCACCGGGGATTCCGGAGACGTCCGGAGCGGCAGCCGGGGCGGGGAGCCGGAGTGCTCCGGTCAGTGTGTCCACCGGCCCGGAAGCGGGCAGAGCCCGGGCGGGGCGGGGCGCGCACGGCCCGCGCGGAAGTGCTGCCGGCAGGGACCGGTCGCGTCAGCGCTCCTCGGGAACGTCATCGTCCGCCTTGCCGCACGGGCCGGAACGGTCGCAGTACGGCTGGTTTCCGGAGGCTCCGCAGGCACAGAGCACCACCCGCGTCTCGTGCCGGTCCCCGTATGCCCCCGTGACGATCAGATCGCCCCGGACCACCAGCTGGCCGGAGGGCGTGCGCCGCACCGTGGTGGGGGAGTCCGGCGGCTCGGGCGGTGCCTTCTCCGTGCGGTCGCGGTACTGGAGCGCCCCGGACGGGCAGCGGCGGACCACCTCTGCCACCCGCTCGGGCTCGGCGGCACCGGGCAACACCCAGGGACGCCGGGACAGGTCGAAGACCTCCGGCAGGCCGTGGACGCACGCGGCGGCGTGCAGGCAGCGGCGCGGCTCGAACGTGACGGTGATGCCCTCGCCCTCGTACTCCTTGATCCCGGGCAGCTCGGGCTCCGGGCGCTCCCCGCGCCCAGAACGCCCGGCGGCCACCCGCTCGTGCTCGCTCGTACGGTCCGTCATGCGCTCCAGCCTAGGAAGGTCGGGCCGGGGACGCACCCTGGACGGGTAGCCGCCCGGGGCGCTAGCTTCCGGCGCCATGACGTCCATGGGGAAGACGAGACGAACGATGTCGGTGGGGCTGATCGGGGCGGCGCTGGCGCTGACCCTGGCAGCCCCGGCGCGGGCCGGGGAGACCCCCACGGCCGCGGCCGGCTGGCAGCTGACGTCGACCGGCACCGACGCCCGCTTCCGCGGGCTCGCACCGGTCGACCGCAGGACCGCGTGGGCCGCGGGCTCGAAGGGCACCGTGCTGCGCACCACGGACGGCGGCCGGAGCTGGCGCGACGTCTCACCGCCGGACGCGGGCGAGCTGGAGTTCCGTGACGTCGAGGCCTTCGACGCCCGCCGGGCCGTCGTCCTCGCCATCGGAGAGGGCGAGGCGTCCCGGGTGCTGCGGACCGAGGACGGCGGCACGACTTGGACGGAAACCTTCCGCAACGCCGACGCCCAGGCCTTCTACGACTGCATGACCTTCTTCGACCACCGGCACGGGCTCGCGATGAGCGATCCGGTGGACGGGAAGTACCGCATCCTCTCCACCCGCGACGGCGGCCGTTCCTGGCAGGTCCTCCCGAACGCCGGGATGCCGGACGCACTGCCCGGCGAGGCCGGCTTCGCGGCGAGCGGGCAGTGCCTGGTGTCATCGGGGCCGAAGGACGTGTGGCTGGCGACCGGTGGAGGGGCGACCGGGCGCGTGCTGCACTCCGCGGACCGGGGGCTGAACTGGACGGCCACCGAGACCACGATCCCCGCGGGGGAGGGGGCCAAGGGCGTGTTCGCGCTCGCCTTCCGGGACCGTCGGCACGGCATCGCCGTCGGCGGTGACTACCGCAAGGACCAGCCCTCGCCCAGGGCCGCCGCAGTGACGGGGGACGCGGGCCGCACCTGGGCCGCTTCCGCCACCCCGCCGCCCGCCTACCGCTCCGGCGTCGCCTGGCTCCCGCACCGCGGCACCACGGCGCTCGCCGTCGGCCCCACCGGCACCGACCTCACCACTGACGGGGGCCGCACCTGGCGCACCGTCGACACCGGCTCCTACGACACGGTCGACTGCACGCCCGACGGCTCCTGCTGGGCCTCGGGGGAGAAGGGCCGGATCGCCCGACTGGCACGGCCCTGGGGGGCGTTCGGGAAGTAGCCCGGTCCGCCCGCAAGCCGTGCGGGGGGACCCGCACAACCCCCTAGACGGGCAGCTGGTCCCGGTACGCGGAGATCCCGTCGACCGTCTTGGTCGCGTAGAACTCCGTGATCCGGTAGGCGCACACGCCCTCGACGCTGAACGGGTCGGCCGCCGCGATCTTCTCGATCTCCGCGCGGTCGACCCCGGCGGCCAGGATCACCCCGCCGTCCCGCGGGTTCTTCCGCCCCGACGCCAGGAACACGCCGGCGGCGTACTGCGCGTCGAGCCACTCGACATGCGCGTCGAGCAGCGCGTCCACCCGCTCGACGGGGGCGGTGTAGGTCAATTCCAGTACGAACATGATCGTCAGGCTACCTGTCGCGCCCTCGGCCCGGGGCGGCGTTTTGGCCCTTGGGAAGGACGTTCGACCGGTCGTAGGGTGATCCGCACCATGACGATCATCGAGATTCCGGCAGGCTGGCCCGCAGACGAGAGCGCAGCCCGCGCAGTCCAGGAGGAGCTGCGCGGGCGGCTCGTGCACGACGAGGAGGGGCCGGCGGTCGGCGAGGGCCACGTCACGGGCCTCGACGTGGCCTATGACGACGAACGGGACCTCGTTGCCGCCGCGGTCGTCGTGCTCGACGCACGGACCCTGGGCGTGGTGGAGGAGGCCACGGCGGTCGGCCGGGTCTCCTTCCCCTACGTCCCCGGGCTCCTCGCCTTCCGGGAGATCCCCACCCTGCTTGCCGCGCTCGACGCCCTGACCGCAGATCCGGGCCTGCTGGTCTGCGACGGCTACGGCCTCGCGCACCCCCGCCGCTTCGGGCTCGCCAGCCATCTCGGGGTGCTCACCGGACGGCCGTCGATCGGCGTCGCCAAGAACCCCTTCGCCTTCACCCACGCCCAGCCCGGCCCCGAGCGCGGTGACACCGCCCCGCTGCTGGCCGAGGGAGAGGAGGTCGGCCGGGCCCTGCGCACCCGGACCGGGGTGAAGCCCGTGTTCGTATCGGTGGGCCACCGGGTCTCCCTCGTCCGTGCCTGTGCCCATACCCTCCGTCTCACTCCCCGCTATCGGATCCCGGAGACCACCCGGCGCGCGGATTCCCTCTGCCGCCGCGCCCTCAAGGAAGCGTCGGGGGGTCTCTGAACGGAGCGGCAGGACGGACGCGCCCACCGTTGGTTCCCCTGCGCCGGCCTGCGGCCCGTGCGGTCCCGACGGGGAGGGTCAGGAGTTCGTCCAGTTCCGCGTGCTGAGGACCAGCCGGTAACCGTCCGGGTCCTCGATGCTGGTGCCCCAAGCGTCCCAGTAGGGGTTGCGGGCCGGTACGCGCGTGCCGCCGTGGGCCGTCAGGCGGGAGACCAGCGATTTTGGAACCTGTTCGTCGAGGTAGACCACGAGCAGGTCCTCCTCGGTGGGCCGCGGCTCGACGGCGCCGTCGTGGACGAGTTCGAGGTGCCAGGAGGCGTCCGGCCAACCGATCATCAGCAGCTCGTGCCGGTCCGGGGAGCCCCCGCCCTCCGACCGGAACAGCACGCTCAGTCCGAGCCCTTCGACCCAGAAGCGTTCCGCCGCGGCCAGGTCGCGCGACGGACGGGCGATGCGGATGTGACTCTGACCGGTGGCGGGCGCGGGGCGCTCCTCGTCGTCGATCCTGCTCGGGCGGGGTCAGCCTAGGCAGGGGGGACCTCCCGGGCATCGCCCCGAGGGCGGGGGCGCATTCGGTCGCGAGCCCTACGACCGCGGGCCGAGCGGTCCCGGCGGGGAGCGGTTCCGGCGGTCCGGGCAGCCGATCCGGCGGCCACCGCGGACGTCCGGCCGAAAGGTCGGGGGCCGGAAGGACGGGCGGCCCATGGGGACGAGCGGTCCGCGGGGACGAGCGGTCCGCGGGGGCGGGCCGGGGTGACGGACGGCCTCACCGGGCGCAGTCCGCTCGGATGCCCAGTTCGCACAGGGCGAGTTGAGTACCCGTACGGATACCGGCCCGTGGCCCGAGGCGGGCAGGGTGGGGCGCATGACAGCACCCCTTCCCGCCCGGCCGCACGGCCACGACCGTGGCCCGGGTCCGAGCGCCTCCGGACCGTTCGCCCGGGCCCGGGCCCGTGCCATCCCGTACGTCCTCGGCACCGGGGCCACCGGGTGATCGGGCGACTGCGCGGCATCGTCCTCGACTGCCCCGATGCCCCTGAACTCGCCCGCTTCTACCAAGGGTTGATCGGTGGTGAGGTGGAGGAGGGCGATCCCCGGTGGGCCGTCGGCGGAGGGTCGGTGGTCCTGCGCTGCGCCAGCGGGCCGGTGCTCGTCTTCCAGGGCGTCGCCGATCACAGCCCGCCCGTCTGGGGCGCCCCGGAGCAGCAGTTCCACCTCGACGTGCGGGTCGACGACCTGGCCGCCGCCCATGAGGCCGTCCTCGCCCTCGGGGCCGTACCGCTCGACGACGGGGGCGGCGGGGTGCGCATCTACGCGGACCCGGCGGGCCACCCCTTCCGCCTCGTGTGGCCCTGAGGCGTCGGCCCCTCGCGGCCCCTCGCGGCTCCGGCGGCGAGGGGCCGCCGGCCGGGGCGGGCTACCCCCGGTGCGCCACCCGGAAGCGGATGCCCGCCGCCTGCAGCCTGTCGATCAGCGCATCACCCATGGCCGTCGCCGTCGTCACCTGGCCGGCCGTCTTCGGGAGCGGGTCGAAGGCGAGGCAGAGGGTCGACTCGGCGAGCATCCTGGCCGTCTCGTCGTAGCCGGGGTCGCCGCCCGACACCTCCGTGAAGACCCGCCGTCCGCCGCCCTCCCCCACGAACCGCACGGAGAACCAACTGCGGGCGCGCCGCTCGGCCGAAGGCCCCTGCCCCGAGGCGTAGCGCTCCGTCAACCACGAGCGGACCGGGGCGAGCTGGGCGACCGCTGCGGTCGCGCCGGCGGCTGCGGCGCCTCCGAGGGCCATCGGAAGGGTCTTCACGGAGGCGTAGTGGCGGTAGCGGAAGTCCGGCCCGTACCGTTCGAGTGACGCGGCAGAACGGGCCACGACCCGGGGGTCGAGCGTCGGAAGCGGTAGCGCCCAGGTACCCGTCTCCCGACTGAACCTCGGTCCGCCCAGCGGTGCGCGGGCCCGGCGGCCCACCAACCGCGGCTCGTACAGGCGCCGTTCGCGTGCGGCCCGCAGCACTTCCCGGCCCCGGCCGAGCGCGGTCAGGGCGGACGCGAAGGTGCCGCCGGAGAAGGCGGCACCGGCCCGGACGAAGCCGTCGATGCGCAGCGGCACGCCCTCCGGCAGCTGGTGGACGGTGAAGTGCACGCCCAGGTCGTGCGGGACGGAGTCGAAGCCGCAGGCGTGCACGATCCGTGCGCCGGTCTCCCGGGCCCGCGCGTCGTGCCGGACGAACACGCGGTCCACGAACTCGGTCTCGCCGGTCAGGTCCAGGTAGTCCGTGCCGGCCTCCGCGCAGGCGGCGACCAGCCCCTCGCCGTACCAGACGTAGGGTCCGACGGTGGTCGCCACCACCCGGGCGGACTCGGCCAGGGCGCGCAGCGAGTCCGGGTCGGCGGAATCCGCGAGGAGCAGGGGCAGGGCGGCGAGGTGCGGGCGCCCGGTGGCGAGCCGGTCCCGCAGCGCCTCCAGCTTGCCGATGCTGCGCCCGGCGAGCGCCCAGCGGCACTCCGGCGGGGCCTGCTCGGCCAGGTACTCCGCGGTGAGCTCGCCCACGAAGCCGGTCGCCCCGAAGAGCACCACGTCATACGGTCTCGCGCCGGTCTCGCGCCCCACGCCCGCCCCTGTCTCCATCAAGCCCCTCGTTTCGGCCGTACCGCGCCGCCGAGCGCGGTTGTCGTCGGCGGAGGATAGCGGAAGTCCGGGGCTCCGCATTTTCCAAGCGCTTGCTCGGCCGGGGGGCTTGTGTCGAGTGGAACACGTTCCTAGCATCTCTGGTGTTACATCATTGGTGTCACATACTTCTGGGGGCTCGATGAGCACGACGCACACGGCTCGGAACGGCCCCCTCGCGGGGGTGCGGGTGGTCGAACTCGCCGGGATCGGCCCCGGTCCCTTCGCCGCCATGCTGCTGGCCGACCTCGGTGCCGACGTGGTGCGCGTCGACCGCCCCGGCGGTGCCGGCCTCGGCATCGACCCCGCCCGGGACCTCACCAACCGCAACAAGCGCTCCGTCCTCGTCGACCTCAAGGCCGAGGACGGTCCCGCCGTCGTGCTCGACCTCGTCGAGCGGGCCGACGTCCTGATCGAGGGCTACCGGCCCGGCGTTGCCGAGCGCCTCGGCGTCGGACCGGAGCCCTGCCTCGCCCGCAACCCGCGCCTCGTCTACGGCCGGATGACCGGCTGGGGCCAGGAAGGCCCGCTCGCCGCGACCGCCGGGCACGACATCGGCTACATCGCGATCACCGGAGCCCTCGGCATGATCGGCCCCGACCCCGACGGGCCGCCCGCCATCCCCGCGAACCTCCTCGGCGACTACGCGGGCGGCTCCCTCTACCTCGTCATCGGTGTCCTCGCGGCCCTTCAGCACGCCCGGACACACGGCGAGGGCCAGGTCGTCGACGCCGCCGTCGTCGACGGTGCCGCCCACCTCACCACCATGATCCACGGCATGCTCGCGGCCGGCAGCTGGCAGGACCGCAGGGGGGTCAACCTGCTCGACGGCGGCTGCCCCTTCTACGGCGTGTACGAGACCTCCGACGGCGGCCACATGGCGGTCGGCGCCCTGGAAGAGCGGTTCTACGTCGAGTTCGTCCGTCTGCTCGGGGTCGAGGACGCCGTTCCGCCCCGCCACGACCTCGCCCGGTGGTCCGAACTGCGCGGGGCCGTCGCGGACCGCTTCCGGAGCCGCACCCGTGAGGAATGGGCCGCCGTGTTCGACGGCTCCGACGCCTGCGTCGCCCCCGTCCTCTCCCTGCACGAAGCCCCGTCCCACCCCCATCTGGCGGCCCGGGCCACCTTCGTCGAGCAGGGCGGGACCGCCCAGCCGGCCCCCGCACCCCGATTCTCCGTCACCCCCGGCACCCTCCGCAGGGGGCCCGCCCTGCCCGGTGCCGACACCGCCGGCGTCGCCCACGACTGGGCCGTCCCCACCCTCAAGACCCTGGAGCCCGAAGCATGAAGCGTCAGCTCTACACCGAGGACCACGAGGCGTTCCGCACGACCGTGCGCACCTTCCTGGAGAAGGAGGTGCTGCCCCACTACGCGCAGTGGGAGAAGGACGGCATCGTCTCCCGCGAGGCCTGGCTCGCCGCAGGCCGCCAGGGACTCCTCGGGCTCGCCGTCGACGAGGAGTACGGAGGCGGCGGCAACCCCGACTTCCGCTACGGCGCCGTCCTCGCCGAGGAGTTCACCCGGGCCGGGGCGCCCGGCCTCGCCATCGGCCTGCATAACGACATCATCGGTCCGTACCTCACCTCGCTCGGGACCGAGGAGCAGAAGCGACGTTGGCTGCCCGGCTTCTGCTCCGGTGAGATCATCACCGCCATCGCCATGACGGAACCCGGTGCCGGCTCCGACCTCCAGGGGATCCGCACCACCGCCGAGGACCACGGGGACCACTGGGTCCTCAACGGCTCCAAGACCTTCATCTCCAACGGCGTCCTCGCCGACCTGGTCGTCGTCGTCGCCCGGACCACCCCCGAGGGCGGTGCCCACGGTCTCTCCCTGCTCGTCGTCGAGCGGGGGGCGGAGGGCTTCGAACGCGGCCGGAACCTGGACAAGATCGGTCAGAAGTCCCAGGACACCGCGGAACTCTTCTTCACCGACGTCCGCGTCCCCAAGGAGAACCTGCTCGGCGAGCTGAACGGCGCCTTCATCCACCTCATGACCAATCTGGCCCAGGAGCGCCTCGCCATCGCCGTCGCCGGCATCGCGGGGGCCGAGCACCTCCTGGAGATCACCACCCGGTACGTCAAGGAGAGGGAGGCGTTCGGCCGTCCGCTCTCCCGGCTGCAGCACATCCGCTTCGAGATCGCCGAGATGGCCACCGAGTGCGCCGTCACCCGGACCTTCGTCGACCGGTGCATCGAGGAGCACGACGACGGAGGGCTCGACGCCGTCCACGCCTCCATGGCCAAGTGGTGGGCGACCGAACTCCAGAAGCGGGTCGCCGACCGCTGCCTGCAACTGCACGGCGGATACGGCTACATGAGCGAATTCCCGGTCGCCCGCGCCTTCACCGACGGCCGCATCCAGACCATTTACGGCGGTACCACCGAGATCATGAAGGAGATCATCGGCCGTTCCCTCCTCGGCTGACCTCCCGCCGCCCGTCTCCTCACACCCTCATCGCGAAAGGCTTTCCGTGAGCACCGAAGCGTACGTGTACGACGCGATCCGCACCCCGCGCGGACGCGGCAAGGCCAATGGCTCCCTGCACGGCACCAAGCCCATCGACCTGGTCGTCGGCCTCATCCGCGAGATCCAGGCCCGCCACCCCGGACTCGACCCGGCCGCCATCGACGACATCGTCCTCGGCGTCGTCGGCCCGGTCGGCGACCAGGGGTCCGACATCGCCCGGATCGCCGCCATCGCCGCGGGCCTCCCCGACACCGTCGCCGGCGTCCAGGAGAACCGCTTCTGTGCCTCCGGCCTCGAAGCCGTCAACATGGCCGCCATGAAGGTCCGCTCCGGCTGGGAGGACCTGGTCCTCGCGGGTGGCGTCGAGTCCATGTCCCGCGTCCCGATGGCCTCCGACGGCGGTGCCTGGTTCGCCGACCCGATGACCAACCTGGAGACCAACTTCGTCCCCCAGGGCATCGGCGCCGACCTCATCGCCACCATCGAGGGCTTCACCCGCCGCGACGTCGACGAGTACGCCGCCCTCTCCCAGGAGCGCGCCGCCGCGGCCTGGAAGGACGGCCGTTTCGCCCGTTCCGTCGTCCCCGTCAAGGACCGTGCCGGTCTCACCGTCCTGGACCACGACGAGCACCTGCGCCCCGGCACCACCGCCGACTCCCTCGCCCGCCTCAAGCCCTCCTTCGCCGACATCGGCGAGCTTGGCGGCTTCGACGCCGTCGCCCTGCAGAAGTACCACTGGGTCGAGGAGATCGACCACGTCCACCACGCGGGCAACTCCTCCGGCATCGTCGACGGAGCCTCGCTCGTCGCCATCGGCTCCAGGGAGGTCGGTGAGCGGTACGGGCTCACCCCGCGCGCCCGGATCGTTTCGGCGGCCGTCTCCGGCTCCGAGCCGACCATCATGCTCACCGGCCCCGCCCCGGCAACCCGCAAGGCCCTCGCCAAGGCCGGCCTCACCATCGACGACATCGACCTGATCGAGATCAACGAGGCCTTCGCGGCCGTCGTCCTGCGCTTCGTCAAGGACATGGGCACCTCACTGGACAAGGTCAACGTCAACGGCGGCGCCATCGCGCTCGGCCACCCGCTCGGCGCCACGGGCGCGATGATCCTCGGCACCCTCGTCGACGAACTGGAGCGCCAGGACAAGCGCTACGGCCTCGCCACCCTCTGCGTGGGCGGCGGCATGGGCATCGCCACCGTCGTCGAGCGCGTCTGACCGTCCCGTCCGAACCCCTTACGGAGAGAACCCGATGACCGAGAGCACCACCATCCGCTGGGAGCAGGACGAGACCGGGATCGTCACCCTCGTCCTGGACGACCCCGACCAGTCCGCCAACACCATGAACCAGGCCTTCCGGGCCTCGATCACCGCGACCGCCGACCGTCTGGAGGCCGAGAAGGACTCCATCCGCGGCATCATCTACACCTCCGCGAAGAAGACCTTCTTCGCGGGCGGCGACCTCAAGGACATGATCCAGGCGGGTCCTGAGCACGCCCGGGACATCTTCGAGGCCGCCCTCGAGATGAAGGGCGCACTGCGCCGCATCGAGACGCTCGGCAAGCCCGTCGTCGCCGCCGTCAACGGCGCAGCCCTCGGCGGCGGCTACGAGATCGCCCTCGCCTCCCACCACCGCGTGGCCCTCGAAGCGTCCGGCTCCAAGATCGGCCTGCCGGAGGTCACCCTCGGCCTGCTGCCCGGCGGCGGCGGAGTCACCCGCACCGTGCGCCTCATGGGCATCACCGACGCCCTCCTGAAGGTGCTCCTCCAGGGCACCCAGTACACCCCCCGGCGCGCCCTGGAGAGCGGACTCGTCCACGAGCTCGCCGCCACCCCCGAGGAGATGATGGCGAAGGCCATCGCCTTCATCGACGCCCACCCCGAGTCCCGACAGCCCTGGGACGTCCCCGGCTACCGGATCCCCGGCGGCACCCCGTCGAACCCGAAGTTCGCCGCCAACCTGCCGGCCTTCCCGGCCAACCTGCGCAAGCAGCTGAACGGCGCTCCCTATCCGGCGCCCCGCGCCATCATGGCCGCCGCCGTCGAGGGCTCCCAGGTCGACTTCGAGACCGCCAGCACCATCGAGTCCCGCTACTTCACCGAGCTGGTCACCGGCCAGACCGCGAAGAACATGATCCAGGCGTTCTTCTTCGACCTCCAGGCCGTCAACTCCGGTGCCAGCCGACCCCGGGGCATCGAGCGCCGCCAGGTCCGCAAGGTCGCCGTCCTCGGCGCCGGCATGATGGGCGCCGGCATCGCTTACTCCTGCGCCCGTGCCGGCATCGAGGTCGTCCTGAAGGACGTCTCCGCCGAGTCCGCCGCCAAGGGCAAGGGCTACTCCGAGAAGCTCTGTGCCAAGGCCGTCGCCCGTGGTCGCACCACCCAGGAGAAGGCCGACGCGCTCCTCGCCCGCATCACGCCCACCGCCGACGCGGCGGATCTGGCCGGCTGCGACGCGGTCATCGAGGCGGTCTTCGAGGACACGGCCCTCAAGCACAAGGTCTTCCAGGAGATCCAGCACGTCGTCGAGCCCGACGCGCTGCTCTGCTCCAACACCTCCACCCTGCCGATCACCGTCCTCGCCGAGGGGGTCGAGCGCCAGGGCGACTTCATCGGCCTGCACTTCTTCTCGCCCGTCGACAAGATGCCCCTTGTCGAGATCATCAAGGGCGAGCGCACCGGCGACGAGGCCCTCGCCCGCGCCTTCGACCTGGTCCGGCAGATCAACAAGACGCCGATCGTCGTCAACGACTCGCGCGGCTTCTTCACCTCCCGGGTGATCGGCCACTTCATCAACGAAGGCGTCGCGATGGTCGGCGAGGGCATCGAGCCCGCCTCGATCGAGCAGGCCGCCGCCCAGGCCGGCTACCCGGCGAAGGTCCTCTCCCTCATGGACGAGCTGACCCTCACCCTGCCCCGCAAGATCCGCAACGAGACCAAGCGGGCGGTCGAGGAGGCCGGCGGCACCTGGGCCACCCACCCGGGCGAGGTCGTCATCGACCGCATGGTCGACGAGTTCGGCCGCCCCGGCCGCAGCGGTGGCGCGGGCTTCTACGAGTACGGCGAGGACGGGAGCCGCGGGAAGCTGTGGCCGGGACTGCGCGAGCACTTCACGAAGCCCGGGTACGAGATTCCCTTCCGCGACATGCAGGAGCGGATGCTCTTCTCCGAGGCCCTGGACACCGTCCGGCTCCTGGAGGAAGGCGTACTGGCCTCGGTCGCCGACGCCAACATCGGCTCCATCATGGGCATCGGCTTCCCGGCCTGGACCGGTGGCATCCTCCAGTACGTCAACGGCTACGAGGGCGGGGTGGCCGGCTTCGTGGCCCGCGCGCGCGAACTGGCGGAGGCGTACGGCGAGCGGTTCGCCCCGCCGGCCCTCCTGGTGGAGAAGGCCGAGCGGGGCGAGGTCTTCACCGACTAGCGCTCACGGACCGCGGAACGCCGTCCGAAGCTCCTCGCTCAGCGACCGCTGGAACGCCGTGAGGAGGGCCTGTACCACCATCGGCTGCATGTGGGCCGAGAGCGACTTCATCGCGCTCAGGTGGTCCGGGTCCTCCCCGCTCTCCCGGTACGGGCTCCACACCTCGTCCCGGAAGAGTCGGGAAAGCTCCTGGGCCGCCGCCCGCGCGTGCTCCAGCAGCACGGTTCGGGAAGCGAGGATCGTCTCGTGCTCGATCGGCACCTCCAGGAGCTCCACCCCGAGCCTGAGCAGTGCCCCGTCGAGCCGGTAGGCATCGGCGTCCTCGGTGCGGTCGAGCACGCCCATGGCGGCCAGCCGGTCCACGTCGCGTTCGGTCAGCGCGCGCCCGGCCCGCCGGTCCAACTCGCGCCGGGTGATCGTTTCCGCGGACTCGGGTGCCCACGACGCCACCAGGGCCCGGTGGATCGCCAGGTCCTGCGCACTGAGGTCGGGCGGCAGTTGCTCCAGGTACCGCTCGATCGCCGCCAGCGTCATGCCCTGTCGCTGCAGTTCCTCGATGAGCGCGAGCCGCGACAGGTGGTCCTGTCCGTAGTGCCCGACCCGACGCGCGCCGATGACGGGCGGCGGCAGCAATCCCCGGGTTCCGTAGAAGCGCACCGTCCGCACCGTGACCCCGGCCCGCGCGGCCAGTTCGTCCACGGTGTAGCTCGGCCCGCCCTCCCCGCCACTCCCGACGCCCATCCGAGCCGCCTCGCTTCCCGCACCACCGACCCGCCAGTCCGGATCGCTTGAACAGTATTGCTGTCGCACCACTCGTGTAAAAGACCCGCGTCGCTGTCAGTGGCGAGCCGTAGCGTGATCGTCATGAAGGAGATCACGTATGTCCGGGGGGACGCGACCGCGCCGCACGGCGAGGGCATCAGGATCGTCGCGCACGTCTGCAATGACCTGGGCGGTTGGGGCAAGGGCTTCGTCCGGGCGGTGTCCCGCCGCTGGCCGGAGCCGGAAGCGGCCTACCGCCGGTGGCACCGTGAGCGGGCGGGGAACGACTTCGGCCTCGGGGCGGCCCAGTTCGTCCGGGTCGAGCCGTCCGTCTGGGTGGCCAATCTGGTGGGCCAGCGGGGGACGCGGACGGTTCGGAGCCGTGGCGTTCCCGTGCGGTACGAGGCGATCGATGCGGCCCTCGCGCTCCTTGCGGAGGAGGCGCTCGGGCTCGGTGCGTCCGTGCACATGCCGCGGATCGGTTGCGGGCTCGCCGGCGGCTCCTGGAGCAAGGTCGAGCCCTTGGTCCTGCGGCGGCTCGCGGAGCGGGAGATAGCGGTCACGGTGTACGACTTCGGCGGGTAAGGGGCGTGCGAGCAGGGCGTCGGGTGGGTGGGCGACGGGGCGCACTAGAGTCGGCGGCTGGCCGGACCGGGGGAACGATGACGAACGTGGGGGGAAGACGATGTACGTGCAGCTCAGGGAGACGGCGGACGAGTTGGCCAGGGTGCTGTGGCGGGAGCACACGGTGTACCGGGAGCGGGGCGGCGGTGTGGTGATCAGGGGTGAGCACGTGCGCCGCTGGATAAGCCTGGCGCCGACCGGAGGGAAGGACCGGGCGCTGCTGCGGGCCGGGCGCATCCTCGACGGGGGGACGACCGCCCCGGCCCGCACGGAGACGGTCGTCGACCTGACCGCGGGAACGGCGGAGCTCGCCGCGGTCTGCCGTCGCCTGCTCGCCGAAGTCGCCGCGGCGGCCGAGCCCGCGCCCGGTCCGTCGCGCGCCGGAAGGGACCGCGGGCGGGAGGAGCCGGCGGGACGGGAGAGGCCGGCCCGGGCGGCACG
>NZ_JBHYMF010000164.1:0-15752 GCF_042742855.1 Streptomyces sp. NPDC058877
GGGCGGCCTCCGCACCCGGGCCCCTTCCCCGGGCGGCTATCCGAAGAACAGCCGCACCACGTAGTAGCTCGCCGCGGCCACCAGGGCCGCCGCCGGCATGGTGATGAACCAGCCCATGACGATGTTCTTCGCAACGCCCCAGCGCACCGCGTTGACCCGCTTGGTCGCGCCCACACCCATGATCGCGGAGGTGATGACGTGGGTCGTCGAGATCGGCGCGTGGAAGAGGAACGCCGAACCGAACATGATCGACGCGCCCGTGGTCTCCGCGGCGAAGCCCTGCGGCGGATCCAGCTCGATGATCTTGCGGCCGAGCGTCCGCATGATCCGCCAGCCACCCGCATAGGTGCCGAGCGAGAGCATCACGGCACAGACGATCTTCACCCACACCGGGATGCCGTCGCCCGCCTGCTGCACATCGGCGATGACCAGGGCCATCACCACGATGCCCATCGTCTTCTGGGCGTCCTGCAGACCGTGGCCGAGGGCCATGCCGGCCGCCGACACCGTCTGCGCGATCCGGAAGCCGCGCTTCGCCTTGTGCGGGTTCGCCTTGCGGAAGATCCACATGATCACGCACATGACCAGGTAACCGACGAGGAGACCCACCACCGGCGAGACGAACATCGGGATGACGATCTTGTCGAACACGCCTCCCCAGATCACCTCGGTGCCACCGGCGAGCGCCGCGCCCACCATGCCGCCGAACAGGGCGTGCGAGGAGGAGGACGGCAGCCCGAAGTACCAGGTGACCAGGTTCCAGACGATCGCGCCGATGAGTGCGGCGAAGAGGATCCCCATCCCCTTGTCGCCGGTCGGGGTCTCGATGAGCCCCTCGCTGACGGTCTTGGCCACGCTGTCGCCGAGGAAGGCGCCCGCGAGGTTCATGACCGCCGCCATGGCGAGCGCCGCCCGGGGGGTCAGCGCCCGGGTCGACACCGAGGTGGCGATCGCATTGGCGGAATCGTGGAAGCCGTTCGTATAGGTGAAGCCGAGCGCGACACCAATGGTCACGATCAGAGCAAAGGTGTCCACGAAGCCTCAGGACTCCTTGACCGCAATGGTCTCCACCGTGTTGGCCACGTGCTCGAAGGCATCGGCCGCCTCTTCCAGCACGTCCACGATCTGCTTGAGCTTCAGCACCTCGATGGCGTCGTACTTGCCGTTGAAGAGGTGGGCGAGCAGCTTGCGGTGGATCTGGTCCGCCTGGTTCTCAAGGCGGTTGACCTCGATCCAGTACTCGGTGAGGTTGTCCATCGTCCGCAGGTTCGGCATGGCCTCGGCGGTGAGGTCCGCCGCCCGGGCCAGGACCTCGATCTGCTGCTCGACACCCTTGGGGAGCTCTTCGATGTTGTAGAGGACGACCAGGTCGACGGCCTCCTCCATGAAGTCCATGATGTCGTCGAGGGAGGAAGCGAGGGAGTAGATGTCCTCGCGGTCGAACGGCGTGATGAAGGAGGAGTTCAGCTGGTGGAAGATCGCATGGGTGGCGTCGTCACCGGCGTGCTCCGCTGCCCGCATCCGCTCCGCGATCTCGGCCCGAGCGGAAGGCTCCGCTCCGAGCAATTCCATCAGGAGCTTGGAGCCCGTGACGATGTTGTCCGCGGATGCGGCAAACATGTCGTAGAAGCTCGTCTCCCTGGGGGTCAGACGAAATCGCACGTGAGGTCCTCGGGGTGCTTGGTTCGGTCAGGCTGATGCTAGGCGCATCATCCGGCCACGGCTAACCGGCGTCCTCTCAGTGTCGCCCATCAGGCACAGTGAACTGCACGTACCCCCGCCCGGATCGGCGGGGATCGGTACCATATACCCACGAGGGGTATACACCCCCTTATCGGACAACGGGAGGACGCGATGACGACCACCGAGGCGGACCAGGTCACCCCCGAGGCCGTCGACGCCGTCGAGCCGGCCGACCACGGGCACGGCGTGCACGGCTACCACAAGCAGAAGGACGAGCACCTGAAGCGACTGCGCCGGATCGAGGGCCAGATCCGCGGCCTTCAGCGGATGGTCGACGAGGACGTCTACTGCATCGACATACTCACGCAGGTGTCCGCTTCGACGAAGGCGCTCCAGTCCTTCGCGCTCCAGCTGCTGGAGGAGCACCTGCGGCACTGCGTCGCGGACGCGGCATCGAGCGGCGAGGGCATCGACGCCAAGGTCGAGGAGGCCACGAAGGCCATCGCCCGGATGATGCGCACCTGAGTCCACGGGGCACGGCAGGCGGACCGGCAGGCCCCGCCCGCCCGCCCCGTCGAGCCGGGTCGGCGGGGCGGAGCGTCGACCGGACGGGACTCCGTGGACCGGAGGCACGGGACCGGACCGGCAGTCGTGGCGCCCGACCCGCCGGAACGAACCGTGCGCCGGCCCCAAGGTCAGCGGCCCCCCGAGGCCACGGCCCGCTCGGCCGCCACCCGCAGGACCTCGTCGATCCGGTCGGAGCTGAGCCGCTCCCCCTCCGCGGCCGAAGCCGCGATGATCAGTTCGCCGCAGAGCTCGATCTCGGCCAGGGCGACGCAGTCCGGGTCTGCGGGCACGGTTGCTGTACCGGGCGGGGCCACGCGCATCCACCTCTTCCTGCCGGCGTCGGTCTCCCAACGGTCTCCCAGCGTAGGGACGGCGACACATACCGCGCATGACACGTCCGGACCATTTGCCGATGGTCCGGTCCGCCACCGGGCCAGGTCAGGCCTTGATCCTTCCCGCGTAGATGTCCCGCCGGTCCGGCAGCTCGACCACGACGGGCACCCCGAACCCGTACAACAGGGTGGTCGAAGCGACCGCGACCGTCTGGCCCTGGTTGCTGAAGCTGAACTGGTGCCGCACCTTCCGCAGCCGCCCCTCCCCGTCGAGGTAGGCGTCGAAGGGCACCGTGTCCTTGGCGAACCCCTTCGCCGCTGCCGTGAGCGGCCCCCGCAGCTGGGGCGAGGCGGCCCGCGCCGCATGTGCGATGTCGGCGACGCCCCGGTAGTGGCTGACTTTCACCCCTGCGAGCTCGACCTCGCCGACGTACGCCACCTTCTGCACCCCCCGCAACAGCTCGGCCGCAGCAGCCGGATCGGTGGCGCCGCCGGTGACGAGGTTCCCGTCGTCGAGGGTGGTGGTGTCGACCCGGACCCATTTGTCGGCGGGCACCCCGGCACCCCGGTTCTTCATGTAAAGGGCGCCCGGGGTGAGGAGTTCGGTGATCGGCCGGTGCTCGCTCGTACCGGCCGGGTCCTTCGGCAGCACCACTTGGAGCCGGCCGGTACGGAGCCGGAAGTCGTAGCCGCCCTCGCCCCGGATGGTGACCCGGGTCCCGCCCGAGGCCATCTCCATGGAGGTGCTCGCCTTGGACGTGCCGGCCTTCGTCAACACGTCGGCGGCGCTCCGCACGGCAAGCGTCGGATCGCCCGCGGGCTTCGGCTCCGCCGGCGAGCCGCATCCGGAGACGGCCGCTGCCCCGACGAGGGTTCCGACCAGGGCCGCGGTGACGGCGAACGCCCCGCCACCTCGACCGCGCGCAGATCCGTGAAGCTGCACCACCATCGCCTGTCAACCCCCAATGCCGCGCCGCCGCTTCACCGGAACCGGCCCTTCCCGGGGACCCTCGGGTCCGGGCACGCCCGATCCTGATAACGACGGTGCCCGCGCGCCGTCACGCGCAGTACGGTGGTGGGGTGCACGCGCAGGCCAGCCCTCACACCACGACCACCACGGAGCGCGGCGCATTCGCGCTGGCACGTTGCAGCTGCGGCTGGACGGGACCCGCCCGCAGATCCAGGGACAGGGCCCGGACGGACGCGGCGGAACACCTCCGCACGAACGATGCCTGAGCAGCCCTAAGCAGCGAGGCCGTTCTGCTCGGTACCGGCGGCCGGGCCACCGATCCGGGATTCGGGAATCCCGACGGCCTCCGGGCCGCCCACCCCGTCGGCCCGACGGGAACGGACGAGACGACCACCGCGGTCCGAGCGGGCGACAGCGGCGACGAGCGGGGTGAGCAGCGCGAGGGCGAGCGGGGCGAGGAGCAGTGCCACCGCCGTACCGAGGGCGAGCCCACCGATCACATCGGTCGGGTAGTGCACGCCCATGTAGACCCGGGCGAAGCCTTCGGCGAGGGCGAGGCCGATGGCCGCGAGGCCGAACCTGCGGTGGGCGACGAAGACGCCGACGCCGAGCGCCATCGCCAGCGTGGCGTGGTCGCTGACGAAGGAGAAGTCGGTCTTCCCGTCGACGAGGACGTCCAGGCCCTGATGGTCCACGAACGGCCGCGGGCGCTCGACGAAGCCGCGGATGGGAATGTTGACGAGCAGGGCGATGCCGGCGGCCAGCGGAGCCCAGACGAGTCCGGCGACGGCGGACACGGAGTCATCGGGGGTGCCCCGCCGGCGGATGCTCCACCAGCACCAGAGCACCAGGAGGACCATCGCGAGGACGATGCCGTACTCGCCGACGAACTCCATGACGCGGTCGAGCCACGGCGGAGCCGCCTTCGCCAACCCGTTGATGTCATAGAGCAGGCTGACATCGGGGTTCGACCCGTCCGATGCGAGTCCAGCCATCTGCTGCGGCCCCTTGCTCTCGTGTCTGGTTTCCAACCCCCGTGGTCAGAGCGGTCGGATCAGGGAACGAATCGCCTGAGGCGTGCGTTCCGCTCTCTCCGGTCGATCATGACGACGTTATCGAAGAGTCACGGTCCACCGCAGCTCAGGGCCGGCGCATGACGGAGAGTTCCGGCCATGCCCGATACGCCCGCCCCGTGTCCCCGCTAGGTGCGCCCGCACCCGGGCCCGCCCCCGATCCGCCCGACGGCCCGTCTCCCCCCGCTACGCCGGGGGAAGATGGGTGGGGAGCGCCGCCGCCCCCTCCTTGGTGACCCGGGTGGCGCCGAAGTAGTCCGGGGTGTCGATCCGGTCGAAGCGGATCACGGCTCCGGTGCGCGGCGCATCGATCATGTATCCACCGCCGACGTAGATGCCGACGTGCCGGATGGCCCGGGAATTGGTCAGGTCGTCCGAGAAGAAGACGAGGTCCCCCGGGAGGAGCTCGTCCCGGCTCGGGTGCGGTCCGGCGTTGTACTGGTCGTTGGCGACGCGCGGCAGTCGGACGCCGACGCTGTCGTAAGCGGCCTGGGTGAGCCCCGAACAGTCGAACCGACCGTTCTGTGCCGCCGTGCCCGTACCGCCCCAGAGGTACGGGGTGCCCAGTTTCCCCTGCGCGTAGTGGATGGCGCCGGCGGCCTGCTGCGAGGGCGCGACGCGCCCCACCGGCCGGGCGAAGCTCTTCTCCAGCGACCGGATGATGCGCACGTAGTTCTGGGTCTCGCTGATGGGGGGCACCCCACCGTGCTTGATCACCCGGTACGCACCCGCGTTGTAGGCGGCGAGCATGTTGTTCGCCGGGTCCCCGGGCACGTCCTTCACATAGCCGGCCAGCTCGCAGTCGTACGAGGCCGCCGAGGGGATCGCGTCCTTGGGGTCCCAGATGTCCCGGTCGCCGTCGCCGTCGCCGTCGATGCCGTGCCCGGCCCAGGTGCCGGGGATGAACTGGGCGATGCCACGGGCATCGGCCGGGGAGACGGCCCGCGGGTTCCAGCCGCTCTCCTGGTAGAGCTGGGCGGCGAGCAGGGCCGGGTTGATGGCGGGGCACAGGTTCCCCCACTGCTGTACGAGCCCCTGGTAGAGGGCGGGAACGGCCCCCTTGGCGAGGGCGACCGCGCCGCCCTGGGCACCGCCCGCACCGACGAGCCCGGCCGCTGCGGAGTAGGTGCCGACGACCAGCAGTACGACGAAGCAGAAACAGGCCCCCAGGGCCCCGCCGGCCATCGCCCACGCCTTGCCAGCCCTACGCACCGTCAACCACCCCTCGGCTCATGGCAGTACGCCCGGAAAGCCAGTCTAGGCGGCGACGCGCCCCATGGGGATGCCCCCGGGAACGTTGCGCGCCGCGATGCCCCTTCCGCACCCGGGTCCGCCCGGGTCGGCGCCCCGGCGCACCCCGGTCGCCCAGTCGGCGAGGGCGAGGAGGGCGAGGAAGGACCCGAGGAGCGTCACCTGCGGCAGCAGGGAGAGCACCACCAGCCGGGTCCGGAGGCGCCGCCAGCGACGGCGCCGCGGGAGCGCGAAGGAAGCGACGAGGGCAAGGGGCGTGAGGACGCAGGACGCGTGGTACGCGACGTACATGACGGTCAGTGGACCGGTGACGGCGAACTCGCAGGAATCGGGACCACGGCTGTCCGTGCTCATGGTGGAGAAGCCGAGGACGAGCATCCAGAGGGGATGGGTGGCCACGACGATCCCGGCGCCCACGGCACCCGGCACACCGGCGCTGCCGTCGCGCTCGGGACCGACGTCGGGACCGAAGTAGAGGGCCCGAAGGCGCTGATCCGTCGTCACGGCCCCAGTGGAACGAAACAGCACGAGCCGCCGCGTCCGCACGCCCACTCACCCGTCGCGGCACCGTACTCACGCCCGGACCCGCATCCGGTCCCCATCCGCTCCGACGCGGCCCCAAGAGTGCAACAACGACAATCATTGCCCGGAGTCACCCTCCGTGATACACAGAGTGACCATGCACTTCTTCGCATAGAAACCGTCCACGCCACCGCAGGTCAAGAGGGTCAGATCGGTCAAGTGTGCGGGGATCGGGTAAAGAGAGCCGGCAAGGCGTCACACGCAAGCGGTTCCATCAGGGAAGATAGGACGATGACCCATGCCGTCCGGCAGGGGCGACCAAGTACCCAACAGGGGCGGTGAGTTACATGTACCTGGCGGCCGAAAAGGGCGACATTACCACCATCATCGGCGGAATCGCTCCGAACTGGGGGCCTTTCGGGAGCCTGGGCAACGAAGCCAAGGTGATGATCGAGGTCGTGATGGCCGTGGCCATCCTGCTCTGCCTCGGCATCGCCATCTGGGGAGCGGCCAAACAGCGCATCGGCGCAACCGCACTCCGGGACACGTTCAGCGCGGAACAGGGCAAGGGCCTGATCGTCGCCGGCCTCACCGGCGTCTTCATCATCGGATCGCTGGGGACGCTGTTCACCATCGTCTACGGGATGGCCGTCTGACCCCCCTCGGACCCAACCCTCCTGAGATTGCGTTCCCTGATGCCCAGTCATGTTGAAGCACGGCCGTACCCGCGAGCGAGCAAAGGGGCGTACCCGGCATGAGTCCCGGTGACGAGCACGACAGCTTCGGCGGCGTGGGCGGCTCGGGCCAGACCCGGACCCGCCTGCCCGAGGGCAACAGCGGCGACGTCTACGGAGGCGCCCGCCGCCCCGTCCGCAGCTCCCGCTCCCTCATCACCGTCGTGGGCGTGGTGGTGCTCCTCGTCGCCGCCATCGCCTTCGCCAACCGGGGCAACAGCGGCCCCCCGGACACGGCCGGACCACGCGCCGGCACACCGGGCAAGACGGCCCCCACCGCCGCCACGGGCGTCAGCCCGGTCACCGGCAAGAACGGCACGATCCCCACGGGCTACGCCCACGACGACCAGGGCGCCCAGAGCGCGGCGACGAACTACGCGGTGGCGCTGGGGTCGGTGGACATGTTCCAGGGCGGCCCCCGCGAGGAGATCGTGCGCGCCATCCACGACCCCGCCATCGCAGATGACCTCGTAAGACGGCTGGATGCCTCATACTCGGCCGAATTCCTCACAAGCATCGGGCTCGATGCAAACGGCGCAGCCCCCTCCGGCCTGACCTTCGTTTCGCGCACGGTCCCGGTCGGCACCACGGTCCGGGAATACACGGACACGTCAGCGACGGTAGAAGTCTGGTGCACCGGCCTGGTCGGCCTGGCAGGCACCGGCTCGACCAAGCCCGTCACATCCACCTGGTTCACCATCACGGAGAAGCTCAAGTGGGTCGCGGGTGACTGGCGCATCGCGTCATCCACCCAGAACGAGGGCCCGACCCCGGTGAATGGTGACAACCGCGCTTCCACGGCCGAAGAGATCGCGGGGGCAGTTCAGGAATACGGAGGGTTCACTTATGCCCGCTAGTAGACGTCTGGCGGGTCGCGCGGCAGCCACCGTCACCGTTGCTTTCCTGAGCGCACCGTTCCTGTCCTCCACGAATGCCCAGGCGGCCCCCACTCCGACCCCGTCGTCGCCCACGCCGTCCCCGAGCAGCAGCAACAACCCCTGCGACCTCATCGTGGGGCAGGCACGCGAGTACTGCGAGAGAGGTCAGTCCGGCGGAACCACCCCCGCCGCCGACCCCGCCAGCGCCCTCGACCCCCTGACCTCGCTGGCCCGCGGCTGCGCCGACGCCGCCATCAAGGTCGTCGACGAGCTGTCCAAGGCCGTCAAGGCGACCGCCGACGTCGACTTCACCAACCTCGACTTCCTGGGCCGCTACGCCATCGTCTTCGCCGCCTCCACCTTCCTCACCCTGCTCCTCTGGCTCCTCGCGGTCGCCAAGCGGGCCGTCCGCGGCGTCCCCCTCACCACGGCCCTCTCCGAGGCCATCGGCTTCCTCTGGCTGACGGTCCTCGCCTCCGCCTTCACGCCGCTGATCCTCTACACCGTCGTCAACGCGACCGATGCCGTGACCGAGGTCATCGCCTCCGGCACCGGTCAACAGACCGACATCTTCTTCGGCAGCTTCAAGCAGGCCCTCCAGAAGGGCGACAGCATCGGTGGCGGACCCATCATGCTGATCATCGTGTCGCTGGTGACCGTCCTCGCCGCCGGCGTGCTCTACCTGGAACTGTTCCTCCGCGCCGTCCTGCTGTACGTCGGAGCGCTCCTCGGCGTCGTCGTCTACTCGGGGCTCGTGGACAAGAACATGTGGGGCCACGTCCGCCGTTGGGCCGGCATCATGATCGCGATCATCCTGGTCAAGCCGGTCATCGTGATCGTGCTGGGCCTGGCCGGCGCGCTGTCCTCCGGCACCGGCCCCGACTCCGTGTCCGCCGTCGTGTCCGGCCTCTCGATCATCCTGCTCGCGATCTTCGCCTCGGCGATGATCTACCGCTTCGTCCCGGGCTTCGGCGACGAGATCGTCGCCTCCCGCAACAACCGCCTCCACCGCGCCGGCGAGAACGCAGCCGCCGCCGTCATCTCCTCCCCCGCCTCCCTCGTCTCCCAGGGCATCAAGACGCACAGCGCCCGCGGTGACGGCGGGCAGGCGTCCCAAGGTTCCGGGCCCCGCCCCGCCAACCCCGTGTCCGGCGGCATGGCCGCCCACAGCAGCCGCGGCACGGCAGGCGGCACCGGCGGCGGCACCGGCGGAGCGACGCCCCCGCCCCGTAGCAGCAGCCCCACCGCGGGCACCCCGCACAGCAACCGCAAGAACTCTGGAGGTGGAGGGCGTTGACGACCCAGTCCCAGCCGGTCGCGCCCCGCCGGACGTATCTCGTCGGCCGGGCCCGGCCGAACGCGATCGTCGGCAAGAACCGGGAGAGCGGCGAGATCGCCCTGATCATCGTCGGTGCCTTCCTCGGCATGATGAGCGGACTCCTCGTCCCCCTCCTCCCCCTACGGATCGCGCTCCTCGCGGGCCTGCCCATGCTCGCGATCGCCGCCGTGTACCTCCCGTACAAGCAGCGCACGTTCTACAAGTGGTTCGAGATCAACCGCAGCTACAAGCGGATGCTCAAGCGCGGAACCAGCTACCGCTCTCCGGCCGCCGAGGCCGGCACGCGGCTGAACGGCCGCGAGGTCGAGATCGGCCCGCCGCCGGGCATCGGCCACGTCGGCTGGCTCGCCGCCCCCTTCGGCCCGGACGAGATCGCCGTCCTCCTCCACGCCGACCGCCGCACCGTCACCGCCGCCATCGAGATCGAGGGCCCCGGCGTCGGCCTGCGGGACAGCGAGGACCAGGAGGCCCTCGTCGACCGCTTCGGCACCCTCCTCAAGCACGTCGCCAACGGCGACGGCTTCGTGACCCGCATCCAGATGCTGGCCCGCACCCTTCCCGCCGACCCCGATGCCCACGCCAAGGACGTCGGCCAGCGCGGCGATCCGCAGGCACCCGCATGGCTCCAGGAGTCGTACGACCAGCTCCAGTCGATGGTCTCCACCTCCAGCGAGCAGCACCGCGCCTACCTCGTCGCCTGTATGCACTACACCCGCGAGCTCGCCGCCGAGGCCAATGCCATGGCCCACGCCGCCCGCCACGCCTCGGGCGCCCGCAGGCTCGACCGCGACGCCGGCCTCGCCGTGGTGATGGCCCGCGAACTCACCGACATCTGCGCCCGACTGGCCGAGGCCGACATCCGCGTCCGCCAGCCCCTCGGCCAGTCCCGCCTCGCCTCCCTCGTGCACTCCATGTACGACCCGGACCACCCCATCGACCACATCCAGGCCATGACGAAACGAAACGCTTGGCCTGCCGAACTCGACGCGGTGGAACCCACGTACCTCCAGGCGAAGACCCGCGAGTCCTCCACCCGGGCCCCCTGGTGCCACGCCACCGCATGGGTCAAGGAATGGCCGATGACCCCGGTCGGCGTGAACTTCCTCGCCCCGCTCCTCGTCCACACCCCGGACGTGATCCGCACGGTCGCCGTCACCATGGACCTGGAGCCCACCGAGGTCGCGATCGAGCGCATGCTCACCGAGAAGACCAACGACGAGGCCGACGCCAGTCGCGCCGCCAAGATGAACCGCACGGTCGACCCCCGCGACATCGCCGCCCACGGCCGGCTCGACCAGCGGGGTGAAGATCTCGCCAGCGGTGCGGCAGGAGTGAACCTCGTCGGGTACATCACGGTGTCGTCGCGTTCGCCCGAGGCCCTCGCCCGGGACAAGCGCACGATCAGGGCCTCCGCCGGCAAGTCGTACTTGAAGCTGGAGTGGTGCGACCGCGAGCACCACCGGGCCTTTGTGAACACCCTGCCGTTCGCGACCGGCATCCGCCGCTAGGGCCGAAGGGGCACAGACCCATGCGAGATCCGCTGTCCGTCCTCACCGAAGCCTTCACCTCCTTCCTCTTCGGGAAGGTGGAGACGACCCGCCTGCCCGTCCGCACCTCCACCGGGCAGGCCCAGGCCGTCTACCTACCGACCGCCGCACCCGGCCTCGGCGACTCCGGCGTCATCATCGGCCGTGAGGTCTACAGCGGCAAGGGCTACATCTACGACCCCTTCCAGCTGTACGGGCAGCAGCTGCCCGCCCCGCACTGGCTGGTCCTCGGCGAGTCCGGCAACGGAAAATCGGCCCTGGAGAAGACCTACGTACTCCGTCAGCTCCGCTTCCGCGACCGGCAGGTGGTGGTCCTCGACGCCCAGGGCGAGGACGGGGTCGGCGAATGGAACCTCATCGCCCAGGAATTGGGGATAACTCCCATCCGCCTGGACCCGATGGTCGCCAACGACTCCGGAATCCGCCTCAACCCGCTCGACCCCTCGATCACCACCACGGGACAGCTCGCGCTGCTCCGCACCATCATCGAGGTGGCGATGGGCCACGGCCTCGACGAGCGCTCCGGCTTCGCGCTCAAGGTCGCCCACGCCCACGTCACCGAGCACACCACCGACCGGCAGCCGATCCTCACCGACATCGTCGAACGCCTCCGCCACCCGGAGGCCGAATCGGCGGAGGCGATGAACGTCGACATAGACGACGTGCGGGCCTGGGGCCTGGACGTCGCCCTCGTCCTCGACCGGCTCGTCGACGGCGACCTGCGCGGCATGTTCGACGGCCCGACGACCGTCGGCATCGACCTCGACGCCCCCCTGATCGTCTTCGACCTCTCCCACATCGACCGCAACTCCATCGCCATGCCGATCCTCATGGCTATCGTCGGCGTCTGGCTGGAGCACACCTGGATCCGCCCGGACCGGAAGAAGCGCATCTTCCTCGTTGAGGAAGCCTGGCACATCATCAACAGCCCCTTCGTGGCACAGCTGTTCCAGCGCCTGCTCAAGTTCGGCCGCCGTCTGGGCCTCTCCTTCGTCGCCGTCGTCCACCACCTCTCCGACGTCGTCGACGGCGCAGCGGCCAAGGAGGCCGCGGCGATCCTCAAGATGGCCTCCACCCGGACCATCTACGCCCAGAAGGCCGACGAGGCACGCAACACGGGCCGGGTCCTCGGCCTGCCCCGCTGGGCGGTCGAGATCATTCCGACCCTCACCCCCGGCATCGCCGTCTGGGACGTCAACGGCAACGTACAGGTGGTCAAACACCTGATCACCGAGAAGGAACGCCCGCTCGTCTACACCGACCGCGCCATGACCGAGTCCTCCACCGGGGACCCCGACCTGGAATGGGAGACCGAGCAGCGCGCGATCCTCATCGAGCAGCAGATGAACGGCACTTCGCAGTCGACGGTGGCATAGCCCGATGGACACGGCACGCAAGGGAGGCGGCGGGATCTCCGACGGGCTGCTCCTCAGCCTGTTCGCCCTCCTCCTCGGCCTCACGTTCCTGGTGTGGACGGCGACCGGACTGGCCGGGCTCCTCGCCCACGGAGCCTGGCCGGACGGCGTCGTCTTCACCGGCACGCCCTCGGCCCTGCGGGCCCTCGCGACCGCCCCGGCCGACCTGCCGGCGGCCTGGCCCACCACCCCACCGAACCAGCTCTCGGGGTACGGCCTCTTCTGGGGCCTGCTGATCGGCGAGGCGATGGTCCTCGTGGTCCTCGCGGTCTTCGTCCTCGGCACCGTGGCCCGCTGGCGCGCGGTCCGCGCGAACCGGAAGGCGGGGGCCTACCGGTCGGCCCCCGCACAGAAGGGCACCGCCGGACTCGGCACCACAGACCCGCACGGCAAGGGACCGGCACCGAAGGGCCCGCCGGTACGGGAGGGAACCGAGGCGCCAAAGACACCGATCGAACCGCAGGACGCCGACCTCCGGAGGACCGTCGTACGGGAGGACGCCCTCGCTCCCCCGTCCCCGCGCCGTCCGGCCGGAGAACGGCCTCCCGCGCCGGCCCCCGCGGCGGCGCCCCCGCCCGCCCTGCCCATGACCGCTCCCCGCACCGTCTACGGCCCCCCGGAGATCCGCCGCCCGGCAGCGGTCCAGGCGATCCTGGACGCGGAGGGCCCGGTCCTGGCCATCACCTCCGACCCGGTGATCTGGTCCTCGACGAAGGACGCCCGCGGCAAACTGGGCCCGGTCCTCGTCCACGACCCCGGTCACCTCTGCGACACTCCCGGCCGGCTCCACTGGTCCCCGTCCGAGCAGTGCGAAGACCCGGTCGTGGCGCAGGAGCGCTCGATCGCCCTGCTCGCCCCCGTACGCCCGAGGTCCCGTCTGGACGCGGCCACCGCCGACACCGCCGAAACACTCCTGCGCTGCTGGCTGCACGCCGCTGCCGTGGACGGCCGACCCTTCCGACAGGTGCACCGCTGGGCACAGGGGGCAGGCGCCCACGAGCCCGTACGGATCCTCCGCAGCCATCCGAAGGCCGCCTCGGGCCTTGCGGGCCTCCTGGAGTCGGCGCTCACCGCCCATCCGGAAAGCCGCAGGCTCGCACAGGAACTGACGGCCCGTGCGCTCGCTTCGCTGTCGTCGATCCACATCAGGGAGGCCTGTGTGCCGAATCGAACGGATTCGCTGGCCCTCGCATCTTTCCTCGCCGAAGGGGGCACCCTCTATGTGGTGGGCGAGGCGATCGAGGATCCTCGGACCCACCCCGGTGCGATGCCGATCCTCACGGCCCTCGCCGCAAACGTGGTCGAGCATGGCCGCCGCATGGCCGCACGGTCATCCGACGGTCGGCTCGGCCCACCACTGACCCTCGTCCTGGACGACGTGGCCGCGGTGGCCCCGATCCCCCAGCTCCCCGAGCTGCTGGCCACGGGCGACGCCCAAGGCATGCCGACCCTGGCCCTGATGCGCTCCCGCGAGCAGGCCAGGTCCCGCTGGCCGGAGGACTCACTCAGTCGTTGAGCCCCGGTCGGCACGCACCGCCCCGACCGGGACCGCTCCCCCCGAGGACGCTCGGGCGACCACTGCACCGGCTCGGCCCCTCCGTCGAAACGGACCCCTCAGAGGGACGCGGGCCTCAGCAGCTCGTACTCCAGCTCCTTCGCCGTGTCGTCCCCCGGCACTTCGATCGACTGCCCCGTCGCCACGAACCCGAAGCGGCGGTAGAACGCGGCGGCCCGGTCGTTCTCCTGGTGAACGTAGAGCCGGACCCGGGCGACCGCGGGTTCCGGCACCGACCAGGACCATTCCACTCCCGCTCGGAACAGCGCGTCGATCACACCCGTCCCGCGCGCCTCGGGCCGCACGTAGACCCCCACGATGTGCGTCTGGTCGACCTCTGCCGCCTCCCCCAAGCGCGGCTCGTCCCGTGGCCGCTCCACGAGCAGCGTCACCGTGCCCGTCCAGCTGCCGTCCGGGGCCTCGGCAACGAGCTGCCGCACACTCCCGTCACCGTTCTCGGACGCGGCCTCCGTCCGTTCCTTCCAGAAGTCGTCGGTCCGCTCGACCGCAGCCTCATACGTGTCGAGAAAAGCGAGGTGGGCGATCGGGTCCTGCAGAGCGGCCAGCCGGAGCTCGCGGGCCTTCTCCCACTCGTCGGCGCGGACGGCGCGTATCACTTGGTCCATGTCCTCGATCCTCACCGAGCCGCCCTCCCCTGACAACGCACTTTCCGCTGGACCCGATCCCATCCGGTACGACGCCCCAGACTTCGCATCCCGTGAACGGGACGAGGTTCAGTGAGCCCAGTCCAACGTGGCTGGGGGTCGCTGGTGTTGGCATGGCAGAACGACGAAGCTCCTGGTAGATGGGTTGTCGACCGAGATCAACCTTCGCTGCCGGGAGCTTCACGCGCTCGTCTACCCGTCCGGACTGGCCCTGCCCACTTCCGCACTGCGGCTGCTGCGGCGGGAGCTGACCGCTCGGCGGCGACGGATCGGCACACGCCGGCGTCGACTCACTTGCGGCCGACAGGCGTTGATGACCCCGGCCCACCTGCGCTGTGGTCACGCCTTCGCCCAACTCGCAGCCGGGTTCGGCGTCGGCCTGGCCACCGCCCACCGCTACGTCACCGAGGCCGTGGACGTCCTGGCCGTCCTCGCCCCACCCTCCAGCAGGCCATGGCGATTGCCGCACGCAAGGCGTTCGTGATCCTGGACGGAACCCTGCTGCCCATCGACCACATCGCGGCCGACCGCCCCTTCTACTCCGGCAAGCACCGCAAGCACGGCATGAACCTCCAAGTCCTCACCGACCCGTTCGGGAAGCTCATCTGGGCTTCGCCGGCCCTGGCGGGCGCGGTCCACAACATCAGGGCAGTCCGGTCCCACGGCCTGCTCGACGCCCTCAACACCGGCGGCATCCGGTGCTGGGCCGGCAAGGCGTACCAGGGCTCCGGCCCCGCCTTCCGCGTCCCCTTCCGCGGCCGCTGGAACACGCTCTCCGTCGGGAAGAAGGCCGTCAACCGCGCCCACGCGAAGATCCGCCGTTCCTCCGCATCCTGGTTTTTGACTTCGCGCGGCGGTACGGCTGGGGGCAGGCCCACGCGGAATCTGGCTGCGAGCTCGGCGAAGGTGGGCCAGAGTCGTCAGCGCTTGGCGGCTGCAGGTCAAGCGCCGTCGGGTGCCGATCTGTCGTCGCCGAGCGGCCGGCCCCCGCGGCAGCAGCCGCAGCGCGGAAGTGGACAGATGCAACCCGGATGGGTGGGCAATGACTCAGGGCTCTGGGCGGAAAAGGTTGCGGTTAGCCGACACCCCATCTACCTGGGGCTTCATTTTGGAAGAGGATCAGTGATGGGTTGTGTGGTGTGAACGCAGAAAAGCCCCGCACCAGAAGGTGCGGGGCTTTCCCACAATGATTGTTCGGCGGTGTCCTACTCTCCCACAGGG
>NZ_JBHYMF010000165.1:0-15250 GCF_042742855.1 Streptomyces sp. NPDC058877
AACCACGGCCATTCGCATGACTGCGCCTCCCACCGGGTTCGGATTCACCGACCGCAGGCCCGCTGATCCCGCGGCGCCCGCTCGGCATTCATCGCCCGCATCCACGAACCCTTCATTTCGGGCAGCACAAACGGCACCATCCGAATAGCCATTCTTTGTATACGGCGCACATGTTAATTCTGGGCGCTCGCCGTGTTGACTGCGCGTTGCGAAAGCCTCACGCGCCCCTGCTCCTGCCTTTTGGGGCGGTGCAGGGACAGCGACCGTTCCGCGTGCAACGCCGTCAGCGCCCTCGCCCGCTCGGCGTCACCGCGCGCCACGGCGTCCACGATCGCACCGTGCTCCACCCAGGCCTCCAGCGGCTGGGCGGGCTGTTCCACGACGTACATCCAAGCGATCTTGTACCGCAGCTGAGTGAGCAGCGCCGTCAGGGCAGGACTGCCGGAGGCCTGCGCGAGCGTCTCGTGGAACCAACTCCCGAGCGACCTCAGGTCCTCGCCCTGTCCCCGCCTGGCCCGCTCCTGCCCCAGCCTGACCAGGCCGCGCAACACCTTCAGATGCGCCTGGGTGCGCCGCTGCGCCGCCCGCGCGGCCCCCAGCGGTTCGAGCAGCGCCCGCATGTCGAGGAGGTCGGCCGCCTCCTGTTCGGTGGGCTCGGCCACATGGGCGCCCGCATGCCGGCGGGTGACAACGAAGCCCTCGGACTCCAGGGTGCGCAGCGCCTCACGGACCGGAACGCGGGAGACCCCGTACCGACGGGCGAGCTGTTCCTCGGTCAACCGGCTCCCCCGCTCGAACAGACCGGAGACGATGTCGTCCCGGATCGCCGTGCATACCGAGTGCGCGGGAATGCGCATGTCCGACCTCCGCCTTGGTCCGCGCGAGACAACGTGATCGACGCCCGTCCTGCGTCCGATCTGCGACTCTATTGCAGCACGCCAGAATTTCCGATGCCCCAGCGGAATCCATGGATATCTTTTGGTCAGCAAAAAACCCCGGCTCAGTACGAGCCGGGGCTTTTGCGACGTGGTGCGCGACGGATCCGGATCAGACCGCGACGCCGCGGGCACGGAGGTACGAGATCGGGTTGACGTCCGAGCCGTACTCGGGGCTCGTGCGCGCCTCGAAGTGGAGGTGGGGACCGGTCGAGTTGCCGGTCGAACCCGAGACGCCTATCTGCTGGCCCGGCTCGACGGTCTGGCCGACGTACACGCCGATGGAGGCGAGGTGCCCGTACTGGGTGTAGGTGCCGTCGTTCATCCGGATGACGATGTTGTTGCCGTAAGCGCCGCCCCAGCCGGCCTCGACGACGGTGCCGGAGCCGACGGAGACGACCCGGGTGCCGTAGGCGGCGTGGAAGTCGACGCCGGAGTGGCTGCCGGAGGACCAGAGCGAGCCGCCGGTCTTGTAACCGGTGGAGACGTACGAGCCGGCAACGGGAAGCTGGAAGGAGGCCAGGCGGCGGCGCTCGGCCTCGCGGGCGGCACGCTCGCGCTCCAGGCGGATCTCCTTGGCCCGGGCCTCGGCCTTGCGCTTGGCCTCGGCCTCGGCCTTCGCCTTGGCGATGGCCTCGACGGCCTCCTGCTCCTGGGCGGCGGCCTGGGCGTTGATCCGGTCCACGAGGGAATCCTCGGTGATCACCTGGGTGAGGCCGGTGTCCTCGGGGGAACGGTCGTCCGTGTCGGCGGCGAGCGCCGGGGAGGCCAGGGTGCCGATGACGCCGGTGGTGGCGAGCGTCGCCGCACCGGCGATGCCCACGCTGCGGCGAGCCATCCGGCTCGAACCACGATGCTTCCCGGTGGCACGGGTGAACGCCATGAAGTGGCTGGTCCTTTCCTTCCTTCTCGCCTACCGGGTTAGCTGACGGGTTCGGAGCAGGAAGGTCTCCTACGAACCCCTCCGTCCGGGACGAAGGCGCTCGATTCACCCCAGGGACTCGATGTGGGTCCCCGGCTCCCCAGGCTCGCGCCTGACGGGGACTCGGCGATGACTGTTCGATGCCGCGGTTGCGGCACGTGCAACTGACGAACAGCCGGACCGACGCTATGCGGATCGTCTGTCAATCACCAAACAGACACGCTTATTTGTAAGACATGCCACAGGGCAGAAGGCCACCCTTACCAGCAATACGGACAAACGGGAGGTCCCTGACGAACCATGCCGTCAGGGACCTCCGTTGCCGGGCTCTGCCGTGGTCGGCGGAACGGATCAGCCGGTCACCACGGTCACTTCACCGATGCCGAGCGCCCGCACCGGCTCCGCGATCTGAGCGGCGTCACCGACCAGCACGGTGACCAGTCGGTCCACCGGGAAGGCACTGACCACGGCTGCCGTCGCCTCGACCGTGCCGGTCTCGACCAGGCGCGCGTACAACTCGGCCTGAAAGTCGTCCGGGAGGTGCTGCTCCACCTGATCGGCGAGCGTCCCGGCGACCGAAGCGGCCGTCTCGTACTTGAGGGGTGCCACACCCACGAGGTTCTGCACGGCCGTCTCGCGCTCGGCGTCCGTGAGTCCCTCCGCGGCCAGGGTCCGCAGCACCTTCCAGAGGTCCTCAAGCGCCGGACCCGTGTTGGGGGTGTCGACGGAACCGCTGATGGCCAGCATCGCCGCTCCGTTCCCCCCGGCGTCGGAGCGGAGCACCTGCCCGAAGGCCCGCACCCCGTACGTGTAGCCCTTCTCCTCGCGCAGGACACGGTCCAGGCGCGAGGTCAGGGTGCCGCCCAGGCAGTAGGTGCCGAGGATCTGGGCCGGCCAGACGCGGTCGTGCCGGTCCGGACCGATCCGGCCGATCAGCAACTGGGTCTGCACCGCACCGGGGCGGTCCACGATGACGACCCGCCCGGTGTCGTCGGCGGTGACCGGCGGCATCGGCAGCGGCTCGGCCGGCTCACCGACCCAGGCGCCCAAGGACTCGGCGAGGACCTTGTCGAGGTCGACGCCGGTCAAGTCACCGACGACCACGGCCGTGGCCGTGGCGGGCCGTGCGTACGCCTCGTAGAAGGCGCGTACCGCAGCGGCGTCGATCGCGGCGACCGTCTCCTCGGTGCCCTGGCGCGGCCGGGACATCCGGGAACCGTCCGGAAACAGCTCCTTGTAGAGCTGTTTGGCGGCGCGACGGGACGGGTTGGCCGACTCGTGCGGGATCTCGTCGAGGCGGTTGCGCACCAGGCGTTCGACCTCGGTCTCCAGGAACGCCGGCGCGACGAGGGCCTCGGACAGCAGGCCGAGCGCCTTGGGCAGGCGGGAGACCGGCACCTCCAGGGAGACTCGCACGCCCGGGTGGTCGGCGTGCGCGTCGAGCGTGGCGCCGCAGCGCTCCAACTCGGCCGCGAACTCCTCCGCACTGTGCCGGTCGGTGCCCTCGGACAGGGCGCGGGCCATGATCGTGGCAACGCCGTCGAGACCGGCGGGCTCGGCGTCCAGCGGCGCCGGCAGGAAGAGCTCCACCGCCACCACCTGCTGACCGGGCCGGTGGCAGGTGAGCACGGTCAGACCGTTGTCCAGCTTCGCACGGTCCGGAGCCGGGAAGGCCCACGGCTTCGCGGTGCCCGGCTGGGGCTGCGGGTGGAAGTCCATGTTCGTCAAAGACACGGCAGCGTCGGTCACTGGTCCGCTCCCTCTTCCTCGTCGCTGTCGCTCTGCTCGGTCGCCAGGGGCTCGTAGACGAGCACCGCACGGTTGTCGGGGCGCAGCTTGGCCGCCGCGACCGCCCGGACCTCGTCCGCGGTGACGTCCAGGACCCGGTCGACGGCGGTCAGGGCGAGCTGCGGGTCGCCGAAGAGCACCGCGAACCGGCACAGTTCGTCCGCGCGGCCCGCCACCGTGCCGAGCCGGTCCAGCCACTCCCGCTCCAGCTGGGCCTGCGCACGCTCCATCTCCTCCGACGTGGGACCCTCCGCCGCGAACCGGGCGAGCTCCTCGTCGACGGCCGCCTCGATCTGCGGCACCTCGACGCCGCCGGAGGTCTTCACGTCGAGCCAGCCGAGCGAAGGCGCCCCGGCGAGCCGCAGCAGGCCGAAGCCCGCGGCCACCGCGGTACGGTCACGGCGCACCAGGCGGTTGTGCAGGCGGGAGGACTCGCCGCCGCCCAGGACCGTCAGGGCGAGGTCGGCGGCGTCACACTCGCGCGTGCCGTCGTGCGGCAGCCGATAGGCGGCCATCAGCGCACGGGCGGGAACCTCTTCCTCGACGACCTCGCGCAACTGCTCGCCGATGACCTCGGGCAGTTCGCCGGGGCGCGGCTCGGGCTTGCCGTCGTGGGCGGGGATGGAGCCGAAGTACTTCTCGACCCAGGCGAGGGTCTGCGCCGGGTCGATGTCGCCGACGACGGACAGGACCGCGTTGTTGGGGGCGTAGTAGGTGCGGAAGAAGTTCCGCGCGTCCTCCAGGGTGGCCGCGTCCAGGTCGGCCATGGAGCCGATCGGCGTGTGGTGGTAGGGGTGGCCCTCCGGGTAGGCGAGGGCGGTCAGCTTCTCGAAGGCGGTGCCGTACGGCACGTTGTCGTAGCGCTGGCGGCGCTCGTTCTTGACGACGTCCCGCTGGTTCTCCATGGACTCGTCGTCCAGGGCGGCGAGCAGCGAACCCATGCGGTCGGCCTCCAGCCAGAGCGCGAGCTCCAGCTGGTGCGCGGGCATGGTTTCGAAGTAGTTGGTGCGCTCGAAGCTGGTCGTGCCGTTGAGCGATCCCCCGGCGCCCTGGACCAGCTCGAAGTGGCCGTTCCCCTGGACCTGCTGGGAGCCCTGGAACATCAGGTGCTCGAAGAGGTGGGCGAGGCCGGTGCGTCCCTTGACCTCGTGACGCGAGCCGACGTCGTACCAGAGGCAGACCGCGGCGACCGGGGTCAGGTGGTCCTCGGAGAGCACCACGCGCAGGCCGTTCGCCAACCGGTGCTCGGTCGCTGTCAGGCCGCCGGAGCCGGCCTCGGCCGTGGCCGTGTGACCCATGGGCATGTACGTCCCTTCGATCGCGATGTGAAAAAGTCCTGCCACTGTATGCAAGCGCGCCGACACCTGGCGAAGTTCCCGCTCCGTCATGATGTCCCTCTTCCGGGTCGCGGTCGGCGTTGTCGGTGACACGGTCCACAATGGTCCGCGTCAGATCAACCTTGTTGGTGAAGGAGCCGCAGCCGCGATGGCCCGCCGCAGCACGAAGACACCGCCGCCGGACGACGCGTACGAGGAGAAGATCCTCGACATCGACGTCGTCGACGAGATGCAGGGCTCCTTCCTCGAGTACGCGTACTCGGTGATCTACTCGCGTGCCCTCCCGGACGCCCGCGACGGCATGAAGCCCGTCCAACGCCGCATCGTCTTCCAGATGAACGAAATGGGCCTGCGCCCCGAGCGCGGCTTCGTCAAGTGCGCCCGCGTCGTCGGCGAGGTGATGGGCAAGCTGCACCCGCACGGCGACGCGTCGATCTATGACGCGATGGTCCGCATGGCGCAGCCCTTCTCCATGCGTCTGCCCCTGGTCGACGGCCACGGCAACTTCGGTTCCCTGGGCAATGACGACCCACCGGCCGCCATGCGGTACACCGAGTCCCGGATGGCCCCCGCCGCGCTCCTCATGACCGAGTCCATCGACGAGGACACGGTCGACTTCGCGCCGAACTACGACGGCCAGGAGCAGGAACCCGTCGCGCTCCCCGCGGCCTACCCGAACCTGCTGGTCAACGGTGCTTCCGGCATCGCGGTCGGCATGGCGACGAACATGCCCCCGCACAACCTCGGCGAGGTCGTCGCGGCTGCCCGCCACCTGATCCGCTACCCCAACGCCGACCTCGAAGCACTGATGCGCTTCGTGCCCGGCCCCGACCTGCCCACCGGCGGTCGGATCGTCGGCCTCTCCGGCATCAAGGACGCCTACGCATCGGGGCGTGGCTCCTTCAAGATCCGCGCCACCACGACCGTGGAAACGGTGACGGCCCGCCGCAAGGGCATCGTCGTGACCGAGCTGCCGTTCACGGTCGGCCCGGAGAAGGTCGTCTCCAAGATCAAGGACCTGGTCGGTTCCAAGAAGCTCCAGGGCATCGCGGACGTCAAGGACCTCACCGACCGCAGCCACGGCCTGCGTCTGGTCATCGAGATCAAGAACGGTTTCGTGCCGGAAGCGGTGCTGGAGCAGCTCTACAAGCTGACGCCGATGGAAGAGTCCTTCGGCATCAACAACGTGGCCCTGGTCGACGGCCAGCCGCTCACCCTCGGCCTCAAGGAGCTCCTCGAGGTCTACCTGGACCACCGCTTCGAGGTGGTCAGGCGCCGGTCCGAGTTCCGCCGCACCAAGAAGCAGGACCGGCTCCACCTGGTCGAGGGCCTCCTGGTCGCGCTGCTCGACATCGACGAGGTCATCCGCCTCATCCGGGAGAGCGAGAACTCGGCCCAGGCCAAGGAGCGCCTGATGGAGCGCTTCTCCCTCAGCGCGATCCAGACGCAGTACATCCTGGACACCCCGCTGCGCCGGCTCACCAAGTTCGACCGCCTGGAGCTGGAGGGCGAGCGCGACCGCCTCAACGGCGAGATCGACGAGCTGACCGGAATCCTCAACTCCGACGCGGAGCTCCGCAAGTTGGTCTCGGCGGAGCTGGCAGCAGTCTCCAAGAAGTTCGCCACGGACCGGAGGACGGTCCTGCTGGAGTCGGCGGGCGCACCCGTCGCGGCCGTGTCCCTGCAGGTCGCGGACGACCCCTGCCAGGTGCTGCTCTCCTCGACCGGCCTGCTCGCCCGCACGGCAACGGCCGAGCTGCCGCCGGTCGACCCTGACGCGGCGCGGGCCAAGCACGACGTGATCGTGTCGGCGGTGGCAGCCACTCAGCGCGGCGAGGTCGGCGCGGTGACCTCGGCCGGACGGCTGCTGCGGGTCGCGGTGATCGACCTGCCCCAGCTGCCGGACACCGCGAGCGCCCCGAACCTCGCGGGCGGCGCACCGCTGTCGGAGTTCCTCTCCCTGGAGACGGACGAGACGGTCGTCTGTCTCACCACGCTGGACGAATCCTCGCCGGGCCTCGCCCTCGGCACGCTCCAGGGCGTGGTGAAGCGCGTGGTGCCGGACTATCCGTCGAACAAGGAGGAGCTGGAGGTCATCACCCTCAAGGAGGGCGACCGGATCGTCGGCGCCGTCGAACTGCGGACGGGCGAGGAAGACCTGGTCTTCATCACCTCCGATGCCCAACTGCTGCGCTACCAGGCCTCCCAGGTGCGGCCCCAGGGACGTCCGGCAGGCGGCATGGCCGGCATCAAGCTCGCCGCGGACGCCGAGGTGATCTCGTTCACGGCCGTCGACCCGGCAGCGGACGCCGTCGTCTTCACCATCGCGGGCTCCACGGGCGCCCTGGACGCCTCGGCGGGCACCTCGGCGAAGCTGACCCCCTTCGACCAGTACCCGCGCAAGGGACGCGCGACCGGCGGCGTCCGTTGCCAGCGCTTCCTGAAGGGCGAGGACGTCCTGATCCTGGCGTGGGCGGGGGCCACCCCGGCGCGCGCGGCCCAGAAGACCGGCGCCCCGGTGGCACTGCCGGACGTCGATCCCCGCCGCGACGGCTCGGGCACCCCGCTGCCCAAGACGATCGAAGTGGTGGCGGGCCCCGCTCGTTAGAGCCCGTCCGCTTCGGTCTGCTCCGCCGTCCGCTGCACGTACCGCAGGACGCCCCACATGCCGTGCTCGTCGGGGGCGTCCTGCGGGCCGTTCAGCTCGCAGGCCACGAGTTCCTTGCGCAAACCGGCAGCATCGATGCCGGAGCCGATCAGGACGAGCTGGGTGAGCCGTTCCTCGCCCACCGGCCAGGGCTCGGGGTAGAAGCGCAGGAAACGACCGACCGCATGCACGGAGTAGCGGTTGTCCGGATCGGCGGACCCCAGGTCGACGAAACCCTTGATCCGGTACAGGCCCTCGGGGCGGGAATCGAGGAAGGCCATCAGCCGACGCGGTTCCAACGGTGTCGTGGCCGTCACCGACAGGCTCTCGTAGGCCGCGTGCGGATGGGCTCGGTCGGCGCCTTCGGGGCCGTAGAGGATGTCCTCGATCGACATCTGCCCCTCGATCTCCCCCTCCGGAACGACCCGGTCGAAGAGCAGCTCGGGATCGACGCGCCCGTGGGAGGCCTCTACCACTGCGGCGCGTCCGGCAAGCCCGGCCACGGTCTCCCGCACGCTTCGCAACTCCTCCTCGGGCACCCGGTCCGCCTTGTTGACGACCACGAGATCAGCGAGGGAGAGATGCCGGTCGGCCCCCGGATGCCGGAGCCGGGTGGCGGGGAACTCGGCCGCGTCGACGACCTGGACGAGCCCTCCGTACACGACCCGCTCGTTCTCGCTGGCGAGCACCATGCGCACCAGTTCCTCCGGCTCCGCAAGGCCGCTCGCCTCGATCACGATCACGTCGAGCCGTGCCTCGGGCCGGGTCAGTACCTCCAGGTACTCGTCGAGCTCGCCGGCGTCGACGGCGCAGCACAGGCAGCCGTTTCCGAGCGAGACGGTGGAGCCGACCTGACCGGCGACGGTCATCGCGTCGATGCCGATGTCACCGAAGTCATTGACCATGACTCCGATGCGGGTCCCCCGGGCGCTGCGCAGCACATGGTTGAGGAGCGTGGTCTTTCCTGCTCCGAGGAACCCGGCCAGGACGACGACGGGGATCTGCTGCGTGCTCAAGGGACGTGCCTCCGCTTCCTTCGGGTCCCACTTCCGTGGGAACCCCCCAGGATAAGCACTCGGCCCCTGGCCCTTCCGGTCGCGGCTCACGACCGCCCCGGGCTCCCGGGCAGCGAACCGTCCGTGCACCGCGGGCGGTTCGGGCGACCGCGACCAGCCCTCCCGCGGTCCTTCCCCCGCGGCGGACCGCCACGACCGCAGTGCCCGTGCGGTGCCTCTCCCCGCCCGTCGCCGACCGCGGCTGCCGACGGCGCGGGGCGCCCCGGCCTCAGACGGCTCCCGCGCCCGTGAGGGCCCGCACCTCGGTCTCCGCGTGCCGTGCCTCATCGGGCGGTTCGGGTGAGGTGACCGTGCCGACCCACCCCGCGAGGAACCCGAGCGGAATGGAGACCACGCCGGGGTTCTGCAGGGGGAAGAGATGGAAGTCGAGGCCCGGGAACAGCGACTCCGGGCTGCCCGACACGACCGGGGACAGCAGGACGAGCAACACCGCCGGGACCAGTCCTCCGTACACGGACCAGACCGCCCCCCGGGTGGTGAACTTCCTCCAGAAGAGCGAGAAGAGCAGCACCGGCAGGTTGGCGGAGGCCGCCACCGCAAAGGCCAGACCGACGAGGAAGGCCACGTTCAAGTCACGGGCGAGAAGCCCGAGGCCGATGGCCGCGGCGCCGATCCCCGCGGCGGCGATGCGGGCCACCGCCACCTCGCTGTGGGTCTCGGTACGCCGACGGCGCAGCGAGGCGTACAGATCGTGGGCGACGGAAGCCGAGGAAGCCAGCGTGATCCCCGCGACCACGGCGAGGATCGTCGCGAAGGCGACGGCTGCGACGACCGCGAAGAGCACCGTGCCACCGGTGGAACCAGCGCCTCCGCCCAGGTCGAGGGCCAGTAGCGGTACGGCCGTGTTCCCCGAGGCGTTGGAGGCACGGACCTGGTCGGAGCCGATCAGTGCAGCCGCCCCGAAGCCGAGCACGATGGTCATCAGGTAGAAGCTGCCGATGAGTCCGATGGACCAGATGACGGAGTGACGGGCCGCCCGGGCGGTCGGCACGGTGTAGAAGCGCGACAGGATGTGCGGCAGTCCCGCCGTGCCGAGGACCAGGGCAAGTCCGAGGCTGATGAAGTCGAGACGGGCCGTCCAGTCGCCGCCGTAACGGAGCCCGGGGGCGAGGAAGTCCGAGCCGCGCCCGCTGCGTTCGGCCGCGGTGGAGAGCAGGCCGTTCACATCCCCGTGGAACCGGAACAGCACGAGGACGGTGAGCGCGATGGTGCCTGCCATGAGCAGGACCGCCTTGACGATCTGGATCCAGGTGGTGGCCCGCATGCCGCCGAGCGACACGTAGATCACCATCAACGCTCCCACGCCGATCACAGTCCAGGAGCGCGCCGCCTCGCTGGAACCGCCGAGCAGCAGTGCCACCAGGCTCCCGGCGCCCACCATCTGGGCCACCAGGTACAGCACGGAGACGGCGACCGAGGAGGTGCCGGCGGCGATCCGCACCGGGCGCTCCGCCATCCGTGCGGCAATGACGTCGGCCAGGGTGAACCGTCCGCAGTTGCGCACCAGTTCCGCCACCAGCAGGAGGACGACCAGCCAGGCGACGAGGAAGCCGACGGAGTAGAGCATCCCGTCGTAGCCGTAGAGGGCGATCAGCCCGGAGATGCCGAGGAAGGAGGCCGCGGACATGTAGTCCCCGGCAATGGCGAAGCCGTTCTCCAACGGAGAGAACAGCCTCCCTCCGGCGTAGAACTCCTCCGTCGACCCCTGTCTCCGACGACTCACCCATGTGGTGATTCCCAGGGTGACGGCCACGAAGAGGCTGAACAGCACGAGCGCCAGGGTCTGATGGCTTCCGGTCACGGCTGCGCCACCCCTCGGGTCATCTCCTGCGTGTCCCAGCGCAGGTCCAGCGCCGCCCGGTCCCTGCGCAGTCGCGCATGACGGGCATACGCCCAGGTCAACAGAAAGGTGCTGAGGAACTGCCCGAGTCCCGCGACCATGGCCACGTTGACCACGCCGGTGACCGGCCGGGCCATCAGACCGGGCGTGGCGATGGCGGCCACCACGTAGGCGAGGTACCAGAGGAGGAACGCCAGAGCGGCTGGAAAGACGAACCGGCGGTAGCGACGGCGCACTTCCTGGAAGGCAGGGCTGCGCTGGACTTCCAGATAGATCTCGGCCGCGCCCTGGACCCGCTGCCCCGGCACCGTGTCGAGCCGACCGCCACGGGGCCTCCCGGCTCCCGCGCCTCCGTCCAGCCCGGAGGCTGCCGCGTCGTGCCAGGGGTCGTCGACGGTCAACGCCGAAGCGTCGCGCCCCTGTTGCTTGTCCACCTGCTCCACCGACCAACTCTCCTTGTCAGCGAACCGTTTCGGCCGCGTGCCCAAGGATGGACAGAGCAGGAAGATCCCGGACTCTTCTCCTCCCTCTCTTCACCCCATCAGGTGACTCTTTTCCCGGGCGGCCCGACCGGGCCGTGCCGATGTGCGTGTCCACGGCCCGCTCCCGATCGCGGACCGGTCTCCTCGGGGAGCTCGTCGACGCAGGGGGTCGCCTTGACCACGGTCGTCCGCAGCAGTCGGGCGAGTTCCCGCTCGGACGGTCCGCCCACCGGCTGCACCACTGATGCGCCGCCCACCCCGTGACACCGTCCGCAGGCGGCCGGACCGGGGCCTCCACCGGATGCGCCCGTACCCTCCGCGGCAATTCCGTCACGGAAGGTACGGGCCGACGTTATCGAGCCGGGAGCGAAGCGCCTCCTCCACCCGAGGGGGAAGCGCCCGGGCGCACGTCAGGCATCGATGCGCGAGCGGTCGAGGGTCGCCGCGGAGCTGGTGATGAACTCCTTGCGGGGTGCCACGTCATTGCCCATGAGGAGGTCGAAAACCTGCTCGGCCGCCTCCAGGTCGCCGATGTTGATGCGGCGCAGGGTGCGGTGGCGCGGGTCCATCGTGGTCTCCGCGAGCTGGTCGGCGTCCATCTCGCCCAGACCCTTGTAGCGCTGGATGGAGTCCTTGTAGCGGACTCCCTTGCGCTGGAACTCCATGAGGGTCTGGCGCAGCTCGTTGTCCGAGTACGTGTAGACGTACTTGTCCTGGCCCCTCTTGGGCTGGACGAGCTCGATCCGGTGCAGTGGCGGCACCGCGGCGAAGACCCGTCCGGCCTCGACCATGGGTCGCATGTACCGCTGGAAGAGCGTGAGCAGCAGGCAGCGGATGTGGGCCCCGTCGACATCGGCGTCGACCAGGAGCACGATCTTGCCGTAACGGGCGGCGTCGATGTCGAAGGTGCGGCCCGAACCCGCTCCTATGACCTGGATGATCGCGCCGCACTCGGCGTTCTTGAGCATGTCCGAGACGGACGACTTCTGAACGTTGAGGATCTTGCCGCGAATGGGGAGCAGGGCTTGGAACTCGCTGTTCCGTGCGAGCTTGGCCGTACCGAGCGCCGAATCCCCCTCGACGATGAAGAGCTCGCTGCGCTCCACGTCGTCACTGCGGCAGTCCGCCAGCTTGGCCGGCAGCGAGGAGGACTCCAGCGCGGTCTTCCTGCGCTGCGCCTCCTTGTGCTGGCGGGCCGCGATCCGGGTGCGCGCCGCGGCGACGGCCTTCTCCAGTACGGCACGGGCCTGCGCCTTGGCGTCCCGCTTGGTGGAGGTGAGGAATGCCTTGAGCTCCTTGGCCACCACGTTCGCCACGATCCGACGGGCGGCGGAGGTACCGAGGATCTCCTTGGTCTGTCCCTCGAACTGCGGCTCGGCGAGGCGGACCGTCACCACGGCCGTGAGCCCCTCCAGGGCGTCGTCCTTGACGATGTCGTCCTCGGCGACGCGCAGCAGCTTGGCCGAGCGCAGCACCTCGTTCACCGTCTTGGTGACGGCCTGCTCGAAGCCCGAGACGTGGGTGCCGCCCTTGGGCGTGGCGATGATGTTGACGAAGGACTTGACCGTGGTGTCGTAGCCGGTGCCCCAGCGGAGGGCTACGTCGACGGCGAGCTCCCGGGTGACCTCGGTCGGGGTCATGTGGCCGCGCTCGTCGAGGACCGGGACGGTCTCCTTGAAGCTGCCGTGCCCGGTGAGGCGCTGGATGTCACAGACCGCCCTGTCCTGCGCGAGGTACTCGCAGAACTCGCTGATGCCCCCGTCGAAGCGGAAGGTCTCTTCGCTCTTGCCCACGTCGGCGAGGTCCCGCTCGTCCCGGACGACGATGGTGAGACCGGGTACGAGGAAGGCGGTCTGCCGGGCACGCTGGTGGAGCGTCTCCAGGGAGAGCTTGGCGTCCTTGAGGAAGATCTGGCGGTCCGCCCAGTAACGGATGCGGGTGCCGGTGCGGGCCTTGGGGATGCGCTTGCCCTTGACGAGCCCGTTGCCCGGGTCGAAGGGGCTGTCGGGGCCCTGCGCAGCGAAGACGCCCGGCACTCCCCGGCGGAAGCTGATCGAATGGATCGCGCTGTTCCGGTCGACCTCCACGTCGAGGCGGGCCGACAGGGCGTTGACCACCGAGGCGCCCACACCGTGCAGACCGCCCGAAGCCGCGTACGAGCCGCCGCCGAACTTTCCTCCGGCGTGCAGCTTGGTCATGACGACCTCGACACCGGAGAGGCCGGTCTTCGGCTCGACGTCGACCGGGATGCCCCGGCCGTTGTCCCGGACCTCGACGGAACCGTCTTCGTGGAGGACGACCTCGATGTGATCGCAGTAGCCGCCGAGGGCCTCGTCGACCGAGTTGTCGATGATCTCCCAGATGCAGTGCATGAGGCCGCGGCTGTCGGTGGACCCGATGTACATGCCGGGGCGTTTGCGAACCGCTTCGAGCCCTTCGAGTACGAGCAGGTGCCGCGCGGTGTAGTTGGAACCGTCACGGTCTGCGGTCAGCAGCGCACTGGACGGCACGGACGTTTCGGCGGTCACGCGGTTCGCTCCTCGCTGAATTTGAAATCTGGCCCGGTGGGGTAAGGCCCGGCTTCGGCCACCGCTCAGAGGGTACCGATGCCTGGTAGAGCCGTTGTCACGCCACCCTCCCCGATTCCCCATGCTAGTCCAGCCTCGCATGGATGTTCGATCCCTCGATGGGGTGACGCAAACATCACGTTCCCTTCCAGGCATGAACCATTTAGGCTCCGGGCACGTCCTCATGAACAACCGGCAACCCCGCCGGGAGGGCTAACCGACACAAGCAACGCGAAATCCGTAGAGCGACGCAATACGGCTCATTCGCCGCCAACCGGCAGCAGACAGCCACCTTGGGAAGAAGTTTCAAGAAAAAGCCGCGAGCGGGAACGTTTTCGGCCTGGTTGGATGTTGACCCTGGTACGACAGCTCGTCGAGCTAGAGAAGAGGCGACGTGACTACTGTTCTGACCCCCGCGACCCCCCTGACGGCCGCTGACCGATGCGACCGCTGCGGCGCCCAGGCATACCTGCGCGTCGTCCTGACCAGCGGAGGTGACTTGCTCTTCTGCGCCCACCACGGACGTAAGTTCGAGCCGGAACTCAAGAAGATCGCCGTTGAGATACAGGACGAGACGGACAGGCTGACGGACGTGCCGGCCCGCACGATGGGCGACGACCACTGACGCCTCGCATCCACGACGAGCCCAGTGCCGGTCGCTGACCGGACGACGGGCGGTCACCCCACCACTTCGATGGGTGACCGCCCGCTCTCGTCTCCACCGCCGGGGCGCCCGCGCCCCCTCCCTCCGGCTCAGAAGCGCGCCGGAAGCACCGCGGAGACGCGGGTGTAGACCCCGGGGTTCTCGGCCTGGCCACAGCCACTCCCCCAGGACACCAGGCCGACGAGAAGCCCCCCTGCCACCAATGGGCCTCCGCTGTCCCCTTGGCAGGCGTCCTTGCCGCCCTGCGGATCACCTGCGCACAGCATCGTCTCGCGCTGGTAGCGGGCGCCGAACCCCCCCGGATACGCCCGCTCGCACGCGGTGTCCGGCAGCACTTGGACGCGCACCGTCCGCAGCGCCGAGGCGTAGGACCCGCTGCCGGTCGTATCGCCCCATCCGTAGACGTCCGCCTCCGTCCCGGGCGCGTACGAAGGATGGCCCGAGCCGGCGACGCCGATCACATGGGACTCCTGCAGCGCACTCACCAGGGTCAGCACCGCCAGGTCGCCCGTGTTGGTCGTCGGGTCGTACGCAGGGTTGATCCAGGCGTCCGAGATCCGGACCTCCTGCCCTCCCTGTCCGCGCAGCGCCGCACGGCCGGCAATGACCACGAAGTCGCGCACCTCCTGTGGTTCTCCCCCGAGCACCTCACGCCCCAGACAGTGGGCCGCTGTGAGCACCTTCGTCGGAGCGACGACCACGCCCCCACAGAACTGCCCCGCACGCATACCCCCGAACCGGTCACGGCTGGACAGTGCCACGACCCACGGCGCATCCGCGATCTGGATCGGCCGGCCGCCCACCACGACGCTGTCGGCGGCCACGGGAGCGGCACTGCCGAGCTGTCCTGCCGCAGCGACGATCAGGCCCAGAGCACCTGTCAATGCTCGGGTGAGGGAACCACGCATGGAGCCTCCTGACTCTCAGGTGATGTCGGTTCACCCAGAGTCCAGCACACGCCTCCGCCGTGCACCCGCGCACGGCCGGAAGGG
>NZ_JBHYMF010000166.1:0-15149 GCF_042742855.1 Streptomyces sp. NPDC058877
ACGACACCATGAAGGCGGAGACCGGTCCGGGGAGGTCCGGCGCGGGCAGTCCGCTGCCGAGCACGGTGGCGACGGCCAGGTTGACCAGCGAGGTCAACGTCGAAGTGACCTGCGGCACGACTCCGGCGGCATCGCCCGAGGTGACCGCGGCGAGCAGGGCGGCGACGGCCTCCTCGACGCCTGCGAGGGCCTCGGACACGACGTCCGCCGGGGCGGCCTCGCGGATCGTCGCGGCCTTCGCCCCGGCCGCGGCGGGCAGGTTCACGGGGGGCTCCGCCGGAAGGGTGACCGGAACCTCCACCGAGGGGGGCTCCACCGCGGGGGGCTCGACGGGCGGCTCGGTCACCGGCGGTGCGGCCGGCAGCTCGGCCGCCGGAGGCTCCACCGGGGCGTCGACGGTCGGCGGGGTGACGGGGACTTCCGGCGCGGGGGCATCCGCGATCGGATCCGGGGCGGTGGCCTTCGCCTGGTCGACGGCCGCGGCGATCTTGCCCTTGAGGGCCTCGACGTCAGCAGCGGGGAGCTGGCCGGAATCGGCCTTGAGCGCGGCCGTGACGAGTTCGGCAACGGGGGTCGTCACCGAACCGAGCCCGCCGAGCGCCTCGGCCTGGGACAGCAGGGCGGCGGCATCGGGGAGGGGAGCGTGCGCGGCCCGGTCGACCGCGGGGGACGGGTGGTGTTCGCCGGCGATGGCGGGGCCCGCCGTGCCGAGGGTGATGGCGGCGGATATCGCCAGGGCGGTGAGGTGGCGCATGGCCAGGGGACGCATATGTGTTCCTTTTCCTTATGCGTCGGACAACTGCCCTCCCACCGTGCCTGCGGCCATAGCCCTCCGCAACCGCGGAACTACTGAGCGCCACGCCTCCGTTCGAGTGAATCCGTGCCCGCGGACTGCCCCTCGGAGGGGCGTGCGCCGTTGCACCGAACGGCGCGCGAGATGCGCCCGAACGAGTACCGACCCCCGCACAGGCAAGGAAAAGCCGGTGCGCCCACCCGCGAGGGGTGGGCGCACCGGCTTCGGAAGGACCGATCAGGCGTGGCAGATCAGGCGTTGACGCAGGTGTTGCCGAAGGCCGGGTTCAGCGCACCGATGACGCTGACGGTGTTGCCGCAGAGGTTGACCGGGATGTGGACCGGAACCTGGACGACGTTGCCGGAGGCGACACCGGGGGACTTCACGGCCGCGGCCTCGGCGCCGGCGTCGGCGGCGGCGGCACCGGCAGCACCGGCGACGGCGGCGGCGGCACCCACGGTCAGGACAACGGCCTTGGCGATACGGGACATGGAGAAGTGCTCCTCGATCGAATTCATGCAACTCGGATTGCGCGGACTGTTCGGCCCGGCTCCCTCAACAACGCCCTGGATTTTCATCGGTTGCTCTCCCGAACGGGTGACGTTCAACCGATCTTTGGGCCATAGGAGGGTCATTCGAGCGACCGGGCGCGGAATGGCGCAACACGCACAACGAGGAACCAGGCACCTGGATACGGGAGTTAGGGTTTCCAGGCATCTAATGCCTACTATCGCCGGGCGCCGGGGTTATAACGTTCAGGAACGTTGCTTCCGGGCCCGCCGCGCGTTCACTCATTACGTGCGGACGACACCTCTCCCTCCCCCGGCCTTCTCGGGTCTTCCCTCCCTTCTCTCAGCAAAGCGGAGATCCTGTATGCGGAATTCAGCGGCTCTTGCAGCTCGTCGCAGCCTGCGGTGCGCCCCGTCGCGTGCGGTCCCGTCCGCCGCGCTGCCGGGTGCCGTCGCCGTCGCATCCGAGTTGTGGGAGGCGCCCCGCGCCCTCGTCGCCGAGCCGGACGGCCGGTGCCGGGATTTCCCGGCGAACACCCTGGTCAAGCCGCGTAACCGCCGGCCATGGAACCCCGTTGACGGAAGTCGTTTTCCCGAGGGCGGCACCGGGCGGCCCGGAGCGATCGCCCACGGCGGCGATCGCGGAACTTCCGGGGATTGCCCCGTCGTGGGGGCGAGTCGTTCGAGCAGCATCCGCGTCTCCGATTCCGTCAATTCCCCGGAAGGCACACCGGACTCCGGCACCACCGAATTCGGATCGGCTTGGACCGCGGGTCGGGCGGCCGGCGCCCATGCCCCCGGAAACGTCTCCGACCTGCACGAATTGCGCAACGCGCCGTGCACGGGGGGCGATCGGGACCACGTCCGGTTCGACGACAGGAACGGCGCCGGCCGATTCGGCCTCGCCTTCCTCCGGGCGGATGTGCGGCGCTGACGTGCGGTCACCACTCACCGAGAAGCCCCTGCCCGTCACCGTCCTGCACGCGGTCCAGCCCGGTGACGGCGGAGTCGCCCGCGTCGTCGTCGACCTGGTCCGGGCCCAGCTCGCCGCCGGTCTCCGGGTCGCCGTGGCCTGTCCGCCCGACACCGAACTCTCCGCCGCCGTCCGCGCCGAGGGAGCCGAGACGCACGACTGGCGGGCCGGACGTGACCCGGGCCCCGCACTCGCCCGTGAGACCCGGGACCTGGCGCGACTCGTCCGTGCGGTCGGTCCCGGGCTCGTGCACGCGCACAGCGCCAAGGCCGGCCTGTGCGCCCGACTCGCCGTTCGGGGAAGCATTCCGACGGTGTACCAGCCGCACGCCTGGTCGTTCGAGGCGGTCGAGGGAACGATCGCCTCGCTCGCCCGGCGCTGGGAGCGGTTCGGCGCGCGGTGGGCCGCCCGGATCCTCTGTGTGAGCGAGGCCGAGCGGCGCACCGGTGAGACGGCCGGAATCGTGGCCGACTGGTCGGTCGTCCACAACGGTGTGGACACGGCCCGGTTCGCGACCGACGGGCCGCCCGACAACCCCGCGCCCACGGTCGTCTGCGTGGGCCGGCTCTGCCGTCAGAAGGGGCAGGACGTGCTCCTCGCCGCCTGGCCCGGCGTCCTGGCGGAGGTGCCGACAGCCCGGCTCGTCCTGGTCGGCGACGGCCCGGACGGCGGAGCCCTGCGGGCCGCGGCCGGACCCTCGGTGCGGTTCACCGGGGCCGTGGGGGACACCGCGCCCTGGTACCGGGCCGCCGACGTGGTCGTCCTGCCGTCCCGCTGGGAGGGCATGGCGCTCGCCCCCCTGGAAGCCATGGCGAGCGGCCGTCCGGTCGTCGTCAGCGACGTGGACGGGGCACGGGAGAGCCTGCCGCCCGCCCACGAACCCCTGTGCCTGGTCCCGCCCGAGGACCCGGCCGCCCTCGCCGCCGCTCTGGTCCGCCTCCTCGGCCGGCCGGAGTTGCGGCACCGCATGGGCCGCGAGGCCCATGCCCACGTCCTCAGCAGATTCGATGTCCGGCGCACCGGCGCGGCCGTCGCGGACGTCTACCGCGAGCTGGCCGGAGTGCGGGGGGCCGAGCACAGAGAGCCGATTGCGCAGTGACCACGGAAAGTACCAGCGTTCCCTCCTCGCCGGGGCCCTGGCCCACGGCGGGCCAGGCCTTCGGCCTCGCCTCCCTCGCGCCGCGCCGCGGCACCAGCGGCCGGCTCGCGGTACCGCGTCGCCGCCGTACGCGGACGCGCTCCGGCGCGGCGGCGCTCGTGGCCGTCGACGCCTTGGCCGTGTTGGCCGCCGCCGCGGCGCTGAGCACGGCACACCACGACCTCCGGCTCGTGCTGCCCGTGCTGGCGCTCGTGCTCCTGCTGGACGGGCACGCGGGCCTGTACCGCCCGGCCGCGCACGTCCGGGCCCTCGACGAGCTGCCCTCGCTCGCCTCCCGCGCGGGTTTCGCCTGGTGCTCGGCGGCGGCAGCGGTCGCCGCGTACTCCCCCGCCCTGGCGATCGGACCGCTGCGGCTCTGCGCCGCTTACGCCGTCCATGTCGCCGTGGCCTGCCTGGTGCGCGCCGCACTGCTCGGGCGGCGGCGGCGCATCGCGCGGGCGCACCCGCGGTCCGCGCTGGTCATCGGCGGGACGGGGGCCGCCCGACGGTTCGCCGCCGCGGCCGTCCAGCACCCCGAGTACGGCATGCGGCCGGTCGGGATCGTCGGCGTGCCGGAACAGGGCGGTGCCTCACGGTCCACCGGAGAGGCCGGTCTTCCGGTGCTGACCACGACCGAGGAGATCCACCGGGCGGTCATCCAGAACGCCGTGTGCGACGCGGTGTTCCTGGACGAGGAACCGGGCCTGGTGACGCTCTTCCAGCAGTACGGCTGCACCACCTGGAAGGTCGGCGGTCCGCAGCAGCAGGGGCCGATGGGCGCGCACATGTGGGGGCACGCCTGGCACCGGCTCGTCCCGTTGGACGAGCGGCGCGGGCGGGTCGCGAAGCGGGTCCTCGACGTCCTGATCGCCGCCCCCGCGCTCGCGGTCGCGCTGCCGGTACTGCTGCTGTGCGCACTGGCCGTGCGGCTCTCGGACGGTCCCGGAGTGCTCTTCCGGCAGGAACGGGTCGGCCAGCACGGGCACCTCTTCACCCTGCTCAAGTTCCGCACCCTGCGCCCCTCCGACGACACCGAGTCGGCGACCCGCTGGAACGTGGCGGGCGACCGGCGCATGAGCGCGGCCGGGAACTTCCTGCGGAAGTCCTCGCTCGACGAGCTGCCGCAGCTGTGGAACGTGCTGCGCGGCGACATGAGCCTGGTCGGGCCCCGCCCCGAACGTCCTTACTTCGTCGCCCAGTTCAGCAAGATCCATACCGGATACGCGGACCGGCACCGGATGCCGGTCGGTCTGACCGGCCTGGCCCAGGTGCACGGGCTGCGCGGCGACACCTCGATCGAGGACCGCTGCCGCTTCGACAACCACTACATCGACCACTGGTCGCTCTGGCAGGACGTCTGCATCCTGGTGCGCACCGCGGCCGGACTCGTCCGGCCCACGGGGAGCTGAGGATGGCCACGGTCGCAGCGGTGGTGCCGGTGGTGCGGGAGACGACCGGAGCAAGGGACTGGGGCCGTCGGGTCGGGGCGATGTCCCCGGTCCTCGCCGTGATCGCACTGCTGTTGGTGCCGGGTGGCGGCGGCGCCCAGGGGGGCACCGGCGGCACCGGAACGGTCGCGGACGCGGCCTCCGGGCTCCTCGTCCTGTTCTGCCTGGTGCGGGTGCTGCGCGACGGGACCAGGCCGCTGACCCGGGCGGCGGCCGTCGTGCTGGGGCTGCCGGTGCTCGGGATCTGCCTGTCCGCGATCACCTCGAACGATCCGGGGGCGAGCCTTCCGGGCGTCGCGCGCTATGTGCAGGTCTTCGTCCTCGTCCCGGCCGCGGTGCTGCTGACGGTCCGGGACCGACGGGACTTCGCGGTGATCGCCTGGGGGCTCGTCGGGTTCGCACTGCTCCAGGGCGCGGTCGGGGTGGTGCAGTACCTGACGGGCACGGGCGCCTCCTACCAGGGCGAGGACGTCCGGGCCGTCGGCACCTTCGGGGCCACCGACGTGATGGGCATGGCGACGGTCGTGGCGTACGGCCTCGTCGTCGTCACCGGGATCGCGCTCGGCAGCGGCCCCGGGCGCGCCCGTACGGTCGCGACGGTCTGTGCGGGCCTGCTCTTCCTCCCGCTGGTGCTGTCGTTCAGCCGGGGCGCCTGGATCGCGACCGTCCTCGCCTGCGCGGTCCAACTGCTGCTCTCCGGGGTGCGGCGGGCGGTCCGCGTGGCACTGGCCGCGGGAGCCCTCGGGGTGGTCCTGGTCGGTGGCCTGGGGATCGGCTCGACCATGGTGGAGGAGCGGGTCGCCAGCATCACCCGGGTGACCGCGGCCCCGGACCAGTCGGTGACGGACCGGTACACGATGTGGGCGGCGGCCGGACGGATGTGGCGGGCGGAGCCGGTCACCGGCGTCGGGCTCAAGGGCTTCCCCCAGTACCGCGACTCGAATGCCTCGCTCGCGCTCTCCTCGGGCAGCGACACCGCCGGCGCGGGCGCCGGCTTCGCGCGCCAGCCGCTGCTCTCCCCACACAACATGTACCTGCTGGTGCTGAGCGAGCAGGGCCTGGTGGGGCTCCTCGCCCTGGTGGGCAGTTGGGTGGCGCTGCTCGTCGGCGCGCTGCGGCGGCAGCGGCTCGGCGCGGACTGCGCGCTCGTCGCGACGGGCCTGCTGGCCTGGCAGCTCATCGACTTCTTCTACGCGGACATCGGCGGCCCCTCGACGGTGCTGATGTCGGTCGTGCTCGGCCTGGCGGCCTGGTGGTCGCTGGCGGAGGTGAGGCGTGCGTGACCCGTGGACCGGGGAGCCCGAGGCCACGGACTCCCCGTGGCCCGAAGGGGTCCGCCCCGCGCCCCGGTCTCCCCGTGCCGCCCCGCTGACCGATCCCTGGTCCACCCCGCCTCCGGGCCCCACGGACTCCCCGTGGCTCCCGGGGGCCGTCGTACGGCCGGGGCCGGACGGACCGACGAACGGCACGGGTGCCTCAGGAGCGGCCGGGGCAGCGGTGGCGGGCGCCGCGATCGCCCGCGCCATCCGGGGTGCCAGGGCGGCCCGGGGGGCCTCCGGGACCGACCCGGGCTCGGCCGGGACGCCCGGTGCGGGCACCGTGACCGACACGGCGAACGGGGGTTCCCCGGCGGGCACCGGGTGCGAAGCGGTTCCCGCGGACACCCGGCCGGCAGCAGGGGCCCGGTTGCCGCGGCCCGCCGTCGTGGGCTCGACTCCGTCGTCCGCCGGACGCGTCCCGTCCCGTCCCGGGGCGCCGGCCACCCGGTCCACCGGGCGTCGGAGGCGCTCCCCCGACCGGGCCGTCGGGGGCGGGAGGTTCCTGGCGAAGGCGGCGGCGGTGACCGCGGGCCTCACCGCGGCCGGGGCGGTGCTGGGGCTCGTACGGGACCAGATCCTGGCCGGTTACTTCGGGGCCGGTGCGGGCACCGACGCGTTCCTGGTGGCGTGGACGGTGCCCGAGTTCGCCTCCACGCTCCTCATCGAGGACGCGATGGCGCTGATCATGGTGCCCGCCTTCTCCCGTGCCCTGGCCCGCCGTTCGCACGCACCGTCCGGTGACCCGGTGCACGCCCTGGTGCGCGGGACGCTGCCCCGGATCGTCCTCGCCCTCGGGGTCGCCGCCGCCCTCGTGATCGTCGCCGCACCGCTGCTCGTGGCGGCGCTCGCGCCGGGGCTGCCCCATCCGGAGCTGGCCGTCGACTGCACGCGGCTCACCGGAACCTGCGTGCTGACCTTCGCGCTCGTCGGCTACTGCTCGGCCGCGCTCCGGGCACACGGCCGCTTCCTGCCGCCCGCGACGATCTACCTGGCGTACAACATCGGGATCATCGGCACGATCCTGGTGCTGCGCGAGCCGTGGGGGGTGCGCTCCGCCGCCGCCGGGGTGGCCGTCGGCGGGGTCCTGATGGTCCTCGTCCAGGCCCCCGCGCTCCTGCGGGAACTGCGGATCCGTCCCGCGCCGTTGCCGGAAGCCGAACCCCGCACGGACGCGGGCGACGGGCGGGTCCTGCTGCTCGGGCTGGTCGCACCGGTCGTCGTGTTCTCGCTGTGCCGCCAGTCGCAGACCCTGATCGAGCGGTTCCTCGCCTCGCCGTTGCCCGCCGGCGCCATCTCCCACCTGAACTACGCGCAGAAGGTGGCGCAGATGCCGATGATCCTCTCCCTGATGCTGTGCACGGTGAGCTTCCCGGTGGTTGCCCGCGCCCTCGCGACGGGCGACGCGGAGGAGGCGCGTCGACGGGTCGAGCGGGATCTGCTGCTCGCCGCCGTCGTGGTGCTGGTCGGCGCCTCCACCGTCATCGCCTCCGCCCCCCGGATCGTCGAGATCCTCTTCGAGCGGGGCGAGTTCACCCCGGCCGACACGGCCTCCACCGCCGGCGTCATGCGGGTGTACGCGCTCGGCCTGCTCGGGCAGACGCTGGTCGGCGCCCTCGTCCGCTGCTACTTCTCCGCCGCCCGCCCGCTCTGGTTCCCGGCCGCCGCCATGGGCGTCGGGTTGGCCACCACCGCCCTCGCCGGCGTCCCCGGCGCACACCACTGGGGCGCGGTCGGCATCGCCGCCGCCAACGCCCTCGGCATCACCCTCACCGCCGTCCTGCTGCTCCGGGGCTCCCACCGCCAGGCCGTCCCGGTCAGGGCGGGCCGTCTCGGCAAGGGACTGCTCCGGCTCTCCCTCGTGGGCGCGGTGGCCACCGGAGCCGGCTGGTCCTGCCAGCTCGCGATCGGTCCCGCCGCCCCGGCCGTCGCCGCCGCCGGTGCGGTCGTCATCGGCGTCTTCCTGCTCTTCCTCGTCTGCGCCCCCGAGGCGCCCGAGATCCCGCCCCTGCCCCGCTCCGCCTTCCGGAGGACCCTCCATGCCCGCCGCCACCGCGCTGCGCCGCCTGCTGCCGAAGCCGTCCCCGTGGAAGCCGCCCCTGTGGGTGGCGATGTACCACTCGATCACGGACACCGCTGACGACCCGTACCGGGTGACCGTGTCCCCCGTGCGCTTCGCCCGGCAACTGCACTGGCTGGGCGACCGGGGACTGCGCGGGGTCTCGGTGCGGGAGTTGCTCTCCGCCGCCGCCGAGGGGCGCGCCAAGGGGCTCGTGGGCCTGACCTTCGACGACGGGTACGCGGATTTCCTCGACTCGGCGCTACCGCTGCTGCGCCGGCACGACTTCACCGCCACGGTGTACGTGCTGCCGGGCCGTCTGGGCGGCGAGAACGGCTGGGACACCGCCGGACCGCGCAAGGCGCTGCTCACCGAGGACGGGATCCTGCGGATCGCCGAAGCCGGCATGGAGATCGGCTCGCACGGCCTGATGCACGTCCCGCTCGCGGGAGCCGACGACGCGGTGCTCGCCGCCGAGACCCGACGGAGCCGCGAACTCCTGGAGGAGATGACCGGCCGGCCGGTGGAGGGCTTCTGCTATCCGTACGGGCAGGTCGATCCCCGCGCCATCCATGCCGTGCGCAAGGCCGGCTACCGCTATGCCTGCGCGATCGACCCCGGCCAGCACACCAGCGTCCACGCACTGCCGCGCGTCCACATCGGTGAGGACGACACCTCCTGGCGACTCACCGCGAAGCGCGTCCTGCACCCCCTGCGACGCCGCCACCCCGGCGACCTGCTCCCCGCCCCGTACGACCCGACGTCGGTCGGTGCGCGGTGAAGGTCCTGCACGTCATCACCGGACTCGGCATCGGCGGGGCCGAGCAGCAGCTCCGCCTGCTGCTGCGGCACCTCCCGCTGCGCAGCGAAGTGGTCACGCTCACCAATCCGGGGGCGGTCGCCGCGGGCATCGAGGCCGACGGCACCCCCGTCATCCATCTCGGGATGACCGGGAACCGCGACCTCGGGGCGCTGCCCCGGCTCACCCGGATCGTCAGGCGGGGCCGCTACGACCTCGTCCACACCCACCTCTACCGGGCGTGCGTGTACGGCAGGACGGCAGCCCGGCTCGCCGGGGTGCGCCGGGTCATCGCCACCGAGCACTCCCTCGGCGAGACCCAGATCGAGGGCCGCCCGCTGTCCGCGGGCACCCGTGCCCTCTATCTGGCCTCCGAGCGGCTCGGCACCGCCACGGTGGCCGTGTCCCCCAGCGTCGCCCGCCGGCTCGCCGACTGGGGGGTGCCCCCGGACCGGATCCGGACCGTGCCCAACGGCATCGAGACCGACCGGTTCGCCTTCGACGCCCGGGCCCGCCACCGCACCCGGAGACTGCTCGGCCTCCCCGAGGACGCGTACGTCGTGGGCGGGGTAGGTCGGCTCGCTCCGGGCAAGCGGTTCGACCGGCTGGTGCGGGCGGTGGCCTCGGTGCCGGAGGCCCGGCTGCTGCTCGTCGGTGAGGGCGAGCACCGGGCGGAGCTGTTGCGGACGGCCCGCGCGTCCGGAGTCGCCGACCGGGTCCTCTTCGTCGGGGCCTGCGAGGACCCGCCGACCGCGACCTCGCCGGGCCCCTCGCTGCCCGAACTGCTCTCCGCGATGGACGCCTTCGTGTCCACGTCCCCCGACGAGACCTTCGGGCTCGCGGTCGTCGAGGCGCTCGCCGCGGGCCTTCCGGTGCTGTACGCGGCCTGCCCGGCGATCGAGGACCTGCCCCCGGAGGCGGCACCGGGAGCACGGCGGATCGGCACCTCCACGAGCGAACTGGCCGCCGAACTGCGCGGCATCCGGGACGCCCGGCCCGCCCGGCTCCCCCTGCCGGCGGCGGCCCGCCGGTATGACATCGCGCACAGCGCACGGCAGTTGATGTCCCTCTACGACCAGGCCGTCCACGGCACCCCCTCCCCCGCGAAGTGAGAGAACCCGTCCCATGAACACCACCCCAGCCCGCTTCCTGCTCCGCCCCGGCCTGCGTCCGCCCGGCCGCTGGGCCGTGCTCCCGGCCGCCGTCCTCGCCGGGGCGGCCCTCGGCGGCGGTTACGGAGCCCTGAAGGCCCCGGAGTACGCGGCGACCAGCTACGTCATCGTCGTACCGGCCGAGAAGTCCGATCCCGCAGGGGCCCTCGGCTTCGCCCAGGCCTACGGACGGGTCGCCACCGACATCGCGGTGACCGGCGACGCCCAGGTCTGGTCCGGGGTCACCGCCGACACGCTGCGGAAGAACGTGCAGGCCGCGACCTCACCGGACGCGCCGATGATCTCGATCACCGCGCGGTCCGCGAAGCCCTCCCAGGCGGTCTCCATGGCCGACGGGGTGGCCCGTGCGCTGGTGCTGAACAGCACGCACGTCTCCGCGAGCACCGGTGTGAAGATCGTCCAGTTCTCCCGTGCCACCAAGCCGGTCACCCCGGTCTCCCCGTCCGCTCCGCTCTCCGCGCTCGTCGGCGGCTGCGCCGGCGGCCTCCTCGGCGGCCTGGCCCTCCTGGTGCGCCCGAAGCGCACCGCCCCGCGCGGCGAGGCCCGACACTCCCGGCAGTCGCCCGCGTCGACCGCCACCGCCCCGGTGCCCGCCCCGGCGGTTGCCGCGCACCAGCCGGGGGCGGCGTGACCCGGGGAATGCTGCGGATCGAGACCTGCCGTGACGAGGAGGAGTTCGGGCGGCTTTCGGCCGAGTGGACGGCGCTGTACGGCCGCTGCGCCTCCGCGACCCCCTTCCAGTCCCACTCCTGGCTGTACTCCTGGTGGCTCTCGTACGGTCGGCCCGGTGCGCTGCGGGTGGTGCTCGTACGACGGGCGGGCGGAGAACTCGTCGCCGCCGCACCCCTGATGCGGGCCCGCGGGCCGTTGCCCGTCCTCACCCAGCTCGGTGGGACGATCACCGACTTCACGGACGTGCTCCTCGACGACGACTGTCCGGAGGCGGCACCCGCGCTGGCCGGGGCACTCGCACGGGCCGGACGGGGCACGGTGATCGACCTGCGGGAGGTACGGCCCGGGGCTGCCGTCGAGCGCGTCTTCGCACGTTGGCGCGGCCCCCGCCGCCGGCTGCCCGACTCGCTCTGCCTGGAACTGCCCGCGGTGCCGATGGAGGGCCTGCTCGAACGGATCCCCTCGGGGAAGGCCCAGCGGGTCCGGGCCAAGCTGCGCAAGTTGGACGCACTGGGCATCGACGCCCGCGTGGTGACCGGAGAGGAGGTCCCGGCCGCCATCGACCGGCTCCTGGAGCTCCACCGGCTCCAGTGGCAGGGCCGGGGAGTGACCGTCGAGCACACCAGCGAGCGGTTCGCCCAGCACCTCACCCGGGCCGTGCGGCCCATGGTGGAGCACGGTGCCGCGATGGTGACCGAGTTCCGGCTCGCCGGGGACGTGGTCGCCGCCGACCTCACCCTGATGTCCCCGCGGCTCGCCGGTGGCTACCTGTACGGCGCTGATCCGTCCCTGCGGGCCCGCAAGGTGGACGTGGCGGCGATGCTGCTGCGGCACGGGGCCCGGGAGACCAGCACGGGCGGACGCGCCACGCTGAGCATGCTGCGGGGCAGCGAGCCGTACAAGCAGCACTGGCGGCCCGAACCGGTCCGCAACCGCCGCCTGCTCCTCACCGGGCACGGCACGGCCCCGCTCCTCTGGCTGCGCGCGGGCGCGGCCGACGCCCGGCGGTGGACGGCCCGGCAGGCGCGCGAGCACCCCTGGGTGGGACGGGCCCTCGGGCGCGGCGCCGGTGGCAAGTGAGCCACCACCGGCGCCGCACGGGGTGTCAGAAGGGCCAGACCCCCTTCAACGCGTCCTTCCAGCCGAGGTCGACCTCGTCCTTCCAGTCGGCCTTGGGGATGCAGACGGGTCCGCCCAGCCAGCTCTCGACCCATGAACCGAGGTCCACGGTCCAGCAGTTGGGATTCGGCTCGGGGATCGGTGTCGGCGTCGGTGTCGGCGTGGGCGTGGGCTCGGGCGTCGGTGTGGGTGTGGGTGTGGGTGTCGGCTGGGACGGCTCAGGCGTGGGCTCGGGCGTCGGCGTGGGTGTCGGCGTCGGCTGGGACGGCTCAGGCGTGGGCTCGGGCGTCGGCGTGGGTGTCGGCTCCGTCGGAGTGGGCTCGGGCGTCGGCTCCGTCGGCGTGGGCTCGGGCGTCGGCTCCGTCGGCGTGGGCTCGGGCGTCGGCTCCGTCGGCGTCGGCTCGGGCGTCGGCTCCGTCGGATCGGGCGTCGGAGTGGGCGTCGGCGTCGGCTCCGTCGGATCAGGCGTCGGCGTCGGCTCCGTCGGCGTGGGTGTCGGCGTCGGCTCCGTCGGCGTGGGCGTGGGCGTGGGTGTCGGCGTCGGCTCCGTCGGGAGGTCCGGTTCCGTGCCGTACAGCATCTGCCGGAAGACCAAGGACGATTCCGGATTGCCGTCGCACTGCCAAACGCCGTGCGGACAGTAGTCGGTGATCGTGTGGTACAGCGGCTGATGCTGTTTCATCCATTCCAGCATGCGCCGCATGTACGTGGGGTTGTCGCCGTTGCGGAAGAGCCCCCACTCCGGATAGGAGATCTGCTTTCCGTGCTCGGCGGCGAAATCGACCTGCTTCTGGAGGCCGTACGGTTCGCGGACGTGCTGGTCGAAACCGCTCCCCCGGGGCTGGTCGTACGAATCCATGCCGATGATGTCGACGACGTCGTCGCCCGGATAGCACTCGGTCCACGGAATCGCGTCGCGGCCACGGCTCGGATTGAAGTCGAAGCGGAACTCCTGTCCCGGCACGGAACGCATCGCGGCGACGATCCGGTTCCAGTACTTCTTCCAGGCGGTGGGATCGGGGGCGCACCGGTGGGTGTAGGTGGTGCCGTTCATCTCCCAGCCGAGGACGAGGACGGTGTCCCTGGCGTCCAGGGCCACCAGGCGCTCGGCGAGCTTCCTGAAGTGGTGGTCGAAGTACCCGGCGGCACCGAGCCGGAGCTGGTGGCGGACCTCGCGATCGGACACGCCTGCCTCGTTGCGCTCCAGCATGGGCACATTGAGCACGAACATGCGGTCGGCGCGCTCGTTGCGCCAGTCGGCCCAGGCGTCGAGGAAGCCGGGGGGCCCCTCGATGTTCTTCCAGAGGTCGCCGGGCAGGTAGGTGTGTCCGACACGGAGCTCACGGCCGCCGAGCCAGCGTTCGAGCTGCTCGATGCGGGCCACCCCGAGCGAGCCCGAGTCGAGGAACGCCCCCATGGCGCTGGAGGGGGTCGGTTCGGGGACCTTCGTCGTTACGGATCCGATGGAGTAAGCGGAGGACGACAGCGCGACCGAACCCGAAGCGAGGAGACCTGCGGTGAACACCCCCAGCCATGCTCTCGAAGTTCTCCGATGTGCAGTGGCCATGGCCGCTCCTTCACCTCATACACCACTTGATGATCCGTCAATCCGATACTCCGAAAGTATTCCTAATGGGCCGACAGTGACCTCGGCTCCTGCCTGATCAATAGTCCATTAGAGGATTTCATCGCCCAGTTGGGGCACCCGAGATGAAGGACATGCCGTGCCGAGTTTTGACACCAGCGTCCCCACCGTCCTCGTACGGCTCGACCGGAACCCCTTCCACCACGGCACTCTCGGCGCCACCCGCTCGCTGGGAAGGGTCGGAATTCCGATCCACGCCGTCATCGAATCGAGCACCAGCCCGGTCGCCCGTTCCCGCTACATCCGTTCGACCCACGAACGCCCCGCGACGAACTCGCCGAACGAGCTCGCCGTCCTGCTGAACCGAATCGCGGACGGGGTCACCGACACCCCGTCACATCCCGTGCTCGCCGTCCCGCTGGACGACGTCAGCGCCCTCGCGCTGGCCCGCCGCCCCACCGGACTCGCGTCGCGCTTCCTGCTGCCCGAGCAGACCGAGGAACAGCTGTTGCGGGTCGCGGACAAGGCGGCGCTCGCCGAGACCTGCGCCGAGCTCGGCCTGCCACACCCCCGCACCGAACTCCCCGGAGGCACCGACGAGGCCGCCGCCATGGCCTGGTCGCTCGGGCTCCCGGTGGTCGCCAAGTGGAGCCGGCCCTGGCTGCTCCCGTCCGGGTGCGGACTGCGCAGCACCTCGATCGTGCGCTCGCTGGCCGAAGTCCGGGAGCTGTACGCCCGCACCCCGGAAGCGGGCAGCCGGCTGCTCCTCCAAGAACTCCTCCCGGCGGGACGGGACCTCGATTGGTTCTTCCACGGCTACGTGGACTCCACGGGTCACTGCTCGACCGGGGCGACCGGACGCAAGGAGCGCTCTTGGCCGGACGGAGCCGGGCTGACCGCCTCCGGCCGCTGGGCGAGGAACCCCGCCGTCGACCGGACGGCCCGTGAGCTCCTCGGCGCGCTCGACTACCGGGGCGTGTGCGATCTGGACTTCCGGCTGAACCGGGCGACCGGCGCGTACCACCTGCTCGACTTCAACCCCCGGCCCGGCGCGCAGTTCCGGCTCTTCACCGACCCGGACGGCCTGGACGTGGTCCGCGCGCTCCACCTCGACCTCACCGGTCGCCCCGTGCCGCCGCACTCCCCCGCGTACGGACGCCGGATCCTGGTCGAGAACTACGCGGCGCTCTCACTGCTCGCCTCCCCCCGCCGCCGGTACGCGCCCGAGCCCGGCGACACCCGGGCGCAAACCGAATGCGCCTGGTTCGCGGTCGACGACCCCCTGCCCCTGCTCGCCATGGGCCGCAGCTGGCTCGCGCACCTGCTGCGCAAGTCCCTGGCCGTGCTGCGCCGGAGGCTCGGGTCCCGCCGGACGCCCGGAGCCGTGGCTCCCGTACCGCCCCCGGCCCGCGCGCCTCGGACCGGTTCCTCCGACGACGCACCCGGACGGCGCCGCGGAGAGGTCGACGCATGATCCGGCGGCTGCCGGTCCGGCCCCGGGGCCGGACCGAGCGGCACGGTCCACCGGATGACGAAGGGGTCGGCCCCGGGGAGCGATCGCTCCCC
>NZ_JBHYMF010000167.1:0-15117 GCF_042742855.1 Streptomyces sp. NPDC058877
CCGCGACGGGTGCCTGCACGGCAGCCGTCGCGGAGCCCGACCCGGTGCCCGTCCCCGGTGCGGGAGCGCCACCGGGGGCGACGTTGAGCGCGGCCATCTCGACCTGGCGTCCGCCGCCCCGACCGAGTCCGAAGGCACGGTGCTGGCGGTTGATCGCCTTGAGCCTCGCCCGGTCCAGTTTGACCTGGTCGCGTCGGCGGATCCGGTTCTGTTCCCGCTCCTTCCGGTCCTCGCGCACCTCGTCGACCGCCTCGTCCAGGGTCCGCACGCCCTCCAGGAGCATCAGCGACCAGGCGGCGAAGGTCTCCCTGGGCGCCCTCAGCCACCGCACGATGCGGATCTGCGGCAGCGGGCGGGGCACCAGTCCCTGTTCGCGCAGTGCGGCCCTGCGGGTCTGCTTCAGGGCCCGGTCGAACAGCACCGCTGCCGACAGGGACATGCCCGCGAAGAACTGGGGTGCTCCGTCATGGCCCATTCCGCGGGGCGCGTGCACCCAGTTGAACCAGGCGGCAGCGCCCGCGAACAACCAGACGAGCAGGCGCGAACCGAGGGCCGCGTCGCCGTGGCTGGCTTCCCGGACGGCGAGCACCGAGCAGAACATGGCCGCGCCGTCGAGGCCGAAGGGGACGAGGTACTCCCAGCCTCCGACCAGGTTGAGGTTCTGGCGGCCGAAGCCCACCAGGCCGTGGAAGGAGAGCGCTGCGGCGACGGCCGCACAGCAGAAGAGGAGCCCGTACGAGGCGAAGCCGTAGACGGCCTCCTTGCGTCTGCGACGTTCCTCGCTGCGTTCCCAGGAGTCGTCGGCCGCGGCCTGGTCACCGGCGCGCTTCCCGCGCGCGAGCACCGCAACCGCCGTGAGGACCCCGGCCACCATCACGCCGCCCGGAAGCAGCCAGTCCAGCGATATGTCGGTCAGTCTCATGCGGTGTCCCTTGCATCGCAGTAGGGCGTTTGGCGGCCCATACTGGCCGACCCGGTGGGGTGCCCAAGGGGTTTCGGGGCAAGAGCACGCCATTGGGGTCCGACGGCATACGAATAGGTACGTTCTGGTCGAACGTCCATTCACGGAGCGATGCTTGAGTTCGATTTACACCACCCGGACAGGTGGCGTAACCACCCGACCGCCTCAGTCGGCAGCGGCCATCCGGCGGGTGCGCTCGGAGTCGGGGGTGCGGGGGCAGGTGAGGCAGGTGTCCTCGGGGCGCAGCGTGTAGAAGAAGCAGCAGCTGACCCGGTCGCGCGTGGTCCGCGGGGCGTCGTCCGCCCCTTCGGCGTCGGCCAGCTCGCGGAAGCCCGCAGCTCCCGCGTAGGGCTTGTGTGGTGAGGGGGACGGGAGGAGCAGTTCGAGCTCGGTCATTGCCCGCTCCTCCTCGCCGAGCAGGGCGGCGACGTACCAGAGCCCCTCCACGATCTCGTCCGTGGCCATCCCCCACAGGGCCCGGCGGCCGCGTCGCATTCGGGGTCCGAAGCCGCCGAGCACGGCCTCGAAGTGCTCGGCGAGCGAAGCGCGCACCTCGGCCCGCAGGGCTTCCCCGTCGGTGACGACCCGTGCCCCGGGCAGGGCGGCGGCGGGATCGTCCGGCAGGCAGGCGAACTCCTCGACGCGGGCGACCATGCGGCCGAGCGTGCGGTGGAAGGCGACGTTCCTAGTCGGGAGCCGGGGTACCCGGCGGTCCAGGAACCAGGGGACGGTGACGAGCAGGCAGGCCGGCCAGGCGTAGCGGTGCAATCCGAAGCCCGCAACGACGTCGGGGCGGGCCCGGGCGCCGTGGTCCCGGAGGATTTGGGCCTCGTCCCAGGAGAGGAAGGCGTCGAGCGCGGGGCCGCCGGCCGCGAGGGAGTCCGCGCCGACCCAGCCCGCGCCGCACGGCAGTCGTCCGTCCGGGACGGCTTCCTCCAGTCGGAGGGCGGGGAAGGCCTCGGCGAGCCGGGCATAGGCGGCGGCGACGGGGGAGGTGGGGGGAGCGGGCAACAGGGCGGGGACGGCCATGGGGGACCACCGAATCGCGAGCGTTGGAAGGTAAGCCTTACCTTACTCGATTTTGGTTGGTCGTTCCCCGCGGCACCCCCTCCCACCTGCGAAGCGGCCCGTATGCCCCGGATGTCGGCCCGTTCGCCTATGGTGCATGGAGGAACCCGGGCGACGCGAGCCCGGCCTGGCACGAGGCCGCAGGAGGACCCGGGTGGAGCAGGGCGCAGCGCGCGAGCGGGCGACGGACCGACCGTCCCCGCCCTTCGGCGACGCCGCACGCACCGTCCCCCCGCATCCGGAGGCGGTGCGGGCAGCGCCGGTGCGGGCGGAGCCGGAGGCGGTGCGGGCAGCGCCGGTGCGGGCGGAGTCGGTCCGTCCGGCCGCCCCGTTCACGGAGCCCGTCCGAGGAGCGTCCGCGCGAACCGGTTCCCCGTCCGAGGGGGCCGCCCGCGTCCCGGAGCAGGCGCGCGGCGGGGAGCCGGGCCGGGAAACAGGGGACGTCCGGGGGGAGCACCCGCACGGAGCGGTGGCGAGCCCCGGCCCCCGCGCCGTACGGCGACACTCCGTCCGGGGCCAGGTCCTCGACGCCCTGCGCACCGCCCTCGTCGGTGGAGAGCTCCTCCCCGGCGAGGTGTACTCGGCGCCCGTGCTCGCCGAGCGCTTCGGCGTCTCCGCCACTCCCGTGCGCGAGGCCATGCAGCGCCTCGCCGTCGAGGGGGCCGTCGAGGTCGTTCCCAACCGGGGCTTCCGCGTCACCGAGCGGACCCCTCGCGAGCTCGCGGAGCTGGCCGAGGTGCGCGCGCTCATCGAGGTGCCCGTCATGCTCGGCCTCGCCCGTACCGTGCCCGCCACCCGCTGGGCCGAGCTCCGCCCGCTCGCCGACGCCACCGTCGCCGCTGCCGCCCGGGGCGACCGCGCCCACTACGCCGAGGCCGACCGGGCCTTCCACCGGGCCGTGCTCTCCCTCGCCGGCAACCAGCAGCTGCTCGCCGTCGCCGACGACCTGCACCGCCGCTCCCAGTGGCCCCTGATCAGCGCGCCCGCGCTTCGGCACGGTGAGCTCGTCGCCGATGCGGCCGAGCACACGGCCCTGCTCGATGCCCTGATCGCCCAGGACCTGACGGTCGTGCAGAGCCTGGTGCGGGAGCACTTCACCGGCTCGGACTGCTGAGGGCCGTACCGCGGCCACGGCGGGCGCACGCCGGCCACGGCACCCCGCCGCGTCCTCGAACCGCCCGCCCGGTGCGAGGACGTCCCCTCGCCCTGTGGTGTGCCGGACGTGACGCCGTGCGCCGATCCACCGCGGATCACGGGACGGTCCTGAGGCCGGGCCGGTCGACGGGGCACCCCGCCGCGCCCCGGACGACTAAGGTCGGAGGTGTCAGCAGCCCGCACCGCGTCACCCGTGAGGTGTCCCATGCCGTCCGCGCCCCCGTCCCCGGTGTGGGACGGCACGGAAGCCGAGGCCACCGCCCTGCTCGGCTGGCTCACCGACCCCGATGCGCCCCGGCTCTGCCTCGTCACCGGCGCGCCGGGCAGCGGCAAGACGGCCCTGCTCGGCTGGCTCGCGGCCCACGGTCAGCGCTCCGCCCGCTCCCGCCGCCGCACGCCCCGGGTGTTCGTTCCGCTCGCCGGACAGACCGCGGTCGGGGCGGCCTGGACCATCGCCGACCGCCTCGGCGTCGTCGCCAGGTCGCCGGGCGACCTCGTCCACGCCCTCGCCACCAGCGAGACGCGGCCCACGGGCCGGGTCGTCCTCCTCCTCACGGATCTGCACGCCGCTGCCGAGCCCGCCGCGCTCACCCGGCTCATCGCAGAGCTCGCCGGTGTGGGGCGCATCCGGCTCGTCGTCGAAGCCCGCAGCGGAACCCCCGCCCCCGCCCTCCTGCGGTCCGAGCGCAGGGTCACCGTCGTCGATCTCGACGGCGCATCCGAAAGCACCGACGGCGCCTCCGTCGAGCCGGCGCCCCCGCTGCCCGACCTCTCCGACCCGCTGGCCGTCTGCGCCGCTGATCCCCTCCTCGTCACCACGGCCTACGTCACCGGCGCCGCACTCGCCGGGGTGCCGGGCACCCTCGACGGGCCCGAGCCGTCCGGCCGCTCCGGCGAGGCCGTCGTCGATGAGCACGGCGGGCTGCGCACCGCCTGGATGCGCTCCGGGCAGTCGCTCTGTCGCGAACAGTCTTCTTCGGAGCGGGCGTTGGTGCTGCTCGCCGCCCTCGGCGACAGCGCCGACCCCCGGCTGCGGCCCGCGCTCGCCGCGCTCGCGGAAGCGACCCCCTGGCGGCTCCGGTGGGCCCGCCACCGCGGCGACCTGAACCCGCCCTGGCCCGGACCGGTCACCGTGCTCGGCGCGGCGGGGGGCCCGCTGGCGAGCGTCGTCCTCGTCGGCGACCCCACCGGAACCGTACGCCTGCTCCACGAGGCCGATGCGAGGCCCGCCGGACGCCTCGCGCACTCCGTCGCCGGCCGGGTCACCGCGCTCGCGCCGGCACCCGACGGCACGGTGCTGCTCCTGGACGACCGGGGCCGACTGCACTCCGTGCGCGGGACGGAGCCGCGGGCCCCGTACCTGGAGCGGCTCACCGCGGCGGTCTCGGCGACCTTGGCCCGGCATCCGGGCACGGCCCTCTCGGCGATCGCGGGCTCGGTGGTGGTGGGGGACCGGCTGGGCTCCGTCCATGCCTTCGGGCTGACGGGCCTGTACCAGTCCGCTTCGCACAGCGGCAGGGTCACGGCGGTCGCTGCGGTCGAGTCCGAGACCCCGTTCGTCTGTTCCGGCGGCGTGGACGGGACCGTCCGGCTCTGGACCCCCGGCCGGGAACCGAGTCCCGAGCCCCTTGCCGAGCGTCCCTCGCCGGTGGTCTCCCTGCACGCGACCGAGACGCCGCGCGGGCCGCTGGTCGCCGCGGCCTGGGCGGACGGGCTGGTGGAACTCCACCGCCCGGAGGGCGGCCCGACGCTCTCCTTCAGGCCGGGCCCTCCCGTCCGCGCGGTTGCGGTCACCGGCTCCGGTTCCCTGCTCGTCGGAACCGACGAGAGTCTGGTGTGTCTGGTTCCCAGGGGGAAGTGACGCAGCGTCACCAGACTCTCCGCGGTGTGCCCTCAGGTGGCCGCCCGGGGGGTCAGCTGGGCCGAGAGCCAGGTCGGCACCCCGCCGAGCAACCGGAAGAGGCGTCGTGCTTCGGCACGCAGGCGACCCGCCTCCGGCTCGGTCTCGGTGGTCGCCAAGGCGGTGAGTGCCGGAGCCGTGCCGACCAGGTAGCCCAACTCCTCCCGGATCCGCAGCGATTCGGTGAAGCCGTGCCGCGCCTCGGCCAACTCGCCCTCACGCAGGGCGAGTCCGGCGAGATGGCGCCATGTGGAGGAGAGCAGGAGGGAGTCGCCCTGGGCGGTCGCCCCGGCGTGCGCCCTGCGGTACGCGGCCCGGGCCGCCTGGGGGGAGTCCCCGAGGTTCTGGGCGACCAGCCCGCGCCGGAAGTCGAGCAGTGGTCGCCCTTCGGCGGAGGGGGCGATCAGGGCCGCCGCCCGCCCCAGTGCCATCCGTGCCTCGTCGGCCCGGTCGTGCACGCCCAACAGCGTTGAGGCGTAGGCGAGGTATCCGCGTTCACAGGCCGCGGCACCGCGCTCTTCGTCGGTACGGGCGACGGCCTCGGCCGCCCGCAGCGCCTCCTCCGCGTCGGCCCAGCCCTTTTCGGTGTAGAGGCAGCGCTCGATCAACAACGCGGCCCGCTCGAGTGCGACCGACGGTTCCGCGGCGTGCGGTGCGAGCAGCGCCGCCGCGTCCGTCCAGCAACCTCGGGAGCGGAGACGCCATATGGCGGTCTCCACGGGTGTCTCCTTGCCGTAGGCGAGGGACGGATCTTCGCCACCCCTTGATTCGGAACCAGACATGGCGGTATCCGCCACATTGCCCTCCCCGAGCGCGCCATTGAGCTGTTGAGTAGGACGGCATCTCAGCACGAACGGCGGCACCCGGCCAAGGGGGCGGGTGAAAAAAATCACAAGAGTCCGCAGGGGGTGGGGACCCCCGCCCTGACCGGATCCGGCGGATCGTCAGGGGGTCGTTCGGCTCGTGATCATGCCGGTGATCAGGCTCGGACCCCCTTCTCGGGGGCCTCGGGGGAAGGCCCGCCGAGGGGCCGACCGACGCGTTTGGCGAGTCGCCCGAAAGAGTGAATTGCCGAAGCCTTCGGAGGGCTCTGGAACCCCCTTCCCGTTCGATGCCGACCGACCGACCGACCGACCGACCGACCGACCCGGACGATCTCCCCGCGCCCGCCCGCCGCGCCCGTCGGGCTCAGCTCATCCGCAGCGCGAGGAAGAAGTCGAGCTTGTCCTCCAGGCGGGAGAGGTCACGGCCGGTGAGCTGTTCGATCCGGCCCACTCGGTAGCGCAGCGTGTTCACGTGCAGGTGCAGCCGGGATGCGCAGCGGGTCCAGGAGCCGTCGCAGTCCAGGAAGGCCTCCAGGGTCGGGATGAGCTCCGCGCGGTGGCGCCGGTCGTAGTCCCGCAGCGGGTCGAGCAGCCGTGCCGTGAAGGCGCGCCGCACGTCGTCCGGGACGAACGGCAGCAGCAGCACGTGCGAGGCCAGCTCGTGGTGGCCGGCCGCGCAGACCCGGCCCGGGCGGGCGGCGGCCACCCGACGGGCGTGCCGGGCCTCCTCCAGGGCCCCGCGCAGTCCCTCCGCCGAGTGCACGGCCGCACTGACGCCGAGCGTGAGGCGCCCGTCGTCGGCGAGCCCGGCGGACAGCGGCGCGCGCACGGAGGCGAGCAGCGTGTCCGCGTGCAGGCCGAGTGCGGGGGCGGGGCCCTCGTCCTCGCTCTCCGGCAGGGGCCCCGTGGCCAGCGGGACGAGGGCGATCGCCTCGTCGCCGCTGTGCGCGACGGCGATCCGGTCGGCGGACTCGGCGCCGACGGTCGCCGGGTCGACGAGGACCTCCTCCAGGAGCGTCTGGGCGACCGGGCCGGTGTCCACGGCAGGGCCCTGACCGGCCTCCTGGTCCCAATCCACGCGGGCCACGACCACCTGCCAGTGCGGGGCCGTGCCGAGCCCGGGCAGCAGGACCGGGGCGGCGACCCGCAACCTGGCCGCGATCTCGGCGGGCGCGGCGCCCGTCTGCACGAGTTCCAGGACCTCCTGGGCGAGCCGGCGCCGCACCGTGCGGGCCGCGTCGCGACGGTCGCGCTCGACGGCGATCAGCTGGGTGACGCCCTGGAGGAGGTCGAGCCGGGCGGCGGGCCAGTCCCCGGCGTCCGCCTCGACGGCGAGCAGCCAGTCCGACAGGACCGTTTCGCGCACGTCACGGGAGGCGGGCCCGGTTCCCCGGCCGGCGTTGCGGATCGGGAAGAGTGAGTACGTCGTCCCCGCGACGCCCACGCGGTGCGGGCCGCGCCGACCTGTCCGGGTGGCGGCCAGGTGCTCACCGGCCAGGGTGGCGGCGAGCCCGGCGTCCAGGGGCTCGCCCGCCCCCGCGATCTGCCGGCCGGTGGGCGACAGGACCCAGGCCCGCAGGTCCAGGTCGGAGCCGAGGAGGTCGAGGACGACCTCGGGGCCGCCGCCCGCCGGACCGGAGGTCATGAGCCTGCGGTGCCGGTCGACGACGGCTGCCAGGTCGCCGGCCCGCTCGCCGGAGACCTGTCGAACAACGTGCTCGGTGATCGTCGCGAAAGCAACGGATTCATTGACCGCGAAAAGCGGCAGACGATGGCGCAAACACGCCTGTACGAGATCGTCGGGGATGTCACCCAGCTCTGCCTCGCCCGCCGCCATGGCCGCCACCCCGGCCGAGGCCAGGATCCGGACGAAGGGTTCGGAGTCCGCCGGGTCCGCCCTCCAGGCGAGACCAGTCAGCACCAGCTCGCCCCCCGAGAGGTAGCGGCTGGGGTCCTTCAGGTCCGTCGTCATCACGCCGCGGACGGTTCGGTCCAGCTCCTCCTCGCCCCCGAGCAGGCGCAGCCCGAGCGCGTCGTTCTCCAGCAGTGCGCGCAGCCGCATCGTGTCGCCGCCGTTCCTTCGTTCGCTGATGGGGTGTGTCGCGTTGTCGACGGTGACGTGGTGCCACCGTTTCCAGGGGAAAACGGCGAGGTTTCCGTTCCTCGCCTTTCGTTCGAATCTACAAGACGACGAAGGGCACCAGCCAACTCCTTCATGTTTTCGGTGACTGCACCCGGGCGATCGTGGCTTGTGTACTAGGCCACACACCGCGTGAACAGCACATGAACACGATGTCGAGGGCCGGCCGTCCCCCCGGGCCCGAGCAATCGACCCCCGATCGCCAGAATCACTAGAAGAGAGCCACCATGGACTTCCTTCGCCCCGCCAGCTGGGAGGAGGCGCTCGCCGCCAAGGCCGAGCACCCCACGGCCGTGCCCATCGCCGGTGGTACCGACGTCATGGTCGAGATCAACTTCGACCACCGGCGCCCCGAGTACCTCCTGGACCTGAACCGTATCGAGCTGCTGCGCGAGTGGGAGGTCGGCGAGGAGAACGTCCGCCTCGGTGCCTCCGTTCCGTACACCCAGATCATGGAGAACCTCCGCGCCGAACTGCCGGGCCTCGTGCTCGCCTCGCACACGGTCGCCTCCCCGCAGATCCGCAACCGGGGCGGCGTCGGGGGCAACCTCGGCACCGCGTCGCCCGCCGGTGACGCCCACCCCGCCCTGCTCGCCGCGGGTGCCGAGGTCGAGGTCGAGTCGCAGGCCCGCGGTAGCCGCTTCATCCCGATCGACGAGTTCTACACGGGAGTGAAGCGGAACGCGCTGCAGCCCGACGAGCTCATCAAGACCGTCCACATCAAGAAGGCGGACGGTCCCCAGCAGTACTCCAAGGTGGGCACCCGCAACGCCATGGTCATCGCCGTCTGCGCCTTCGGCCTGGCCCTGCACCCGGAGGCCCGGACGGTGCGCACCGGCATCGGCTCCGCCGCCCCGACCCCGATCCGCGCCAAGGAGGCCGAGGACTTCCTCAACGCCGCCCTGGAGGAAGGCGGCTTCTGGGACAACGGAAAGATCATCACCCCGTCGATCGCGAAGCAGTTCGCCGACCTCTGCTCGGGTGCCGCCAACCCGATCGACGACGTCCGAGGCACCGCCAAGTACCGGCGCCACGCCGTCGGCATCATGGCCCGCCGCCAGCTCGGCTGGACCTGGGAGCAGTACCGCGGCGCCCGCCGCACGCTTGAGGGAGCTGCCTGATCATGCGCGTCAATTTCACGGTCAACGGTCGTCCGCAGGAAGCCGACGACGTCTGGGAGGGCGAGTCCCTCCTCTACGTCCTGCGCGAGCGTCTGGGGCTGCCCGGCTCCAAGAACGCCTGTGAGCAGGGCGAGTGCGGTTCCTGCACGGTCCGCCTCGACGGGGTGCCGGTCTGTTCGTGCCTCGTCGCCGCCGGCCAGGTCGAGGGCCGCGAGGTGGTCACCGTCGAGGGGCTGGCCGACTTCGCCAAGCAGCGCGAGGAGCACGGTCACGGCGGCTGCGCCTCCGGCGCCTGCGGCACCCCGCTCGACGAGGCCAAGCAGTGGCAGGCCAAGCCCGGCCAGGACTCCCAGACGGGCGAGGGCGTCGAACTCTCCCCGATCCAGCAGGCGTTCATCGACGCCGGTGCCGTCCAGTGCGGCTTCTGCACCCCCGGTCTGCTGATCGCCGCCGACGAGCTCCTGGAGCGCAACGGCGAGCCGTCCGACCAGGACATCCGGGAGGCCCTGTCCGGCAACCTCTGCCGCTGCACGGGTTACGAGAAGATCCTCGACGCGGTTCGCCTGGCGGCCGCCCGTCAGGGAGAGGCGGTCTGACCATGGCGCAGAACACGCGCACCGTTCCGGCGGGCACGCCCACGAAGGTCACCCAGAACCACACCAAGGGCGGCATCGGCGAGTCCACGCTCCGCCCGGACGGCACCCTCAAGGTGACCGGTGAGTTCGCCTACTCCTCGGACATGTGGCACGAGGACATGCTGTGGGGCCAGACCCTGCGCTCCACCGTCGCCCACGCCGAGATCGTCTCCATCGACGTCTCCGAAGCCGTTGCGATGTCCGGCGTCTACGCCGTGCTGACCTACGACGACCTGCCGGCCGAGACGAAGAACTACGGTCTGGAGATCCAGGACACCCCGGTCCTCGCCCACGGCCGGGTGCGCCACCACGGCGAACCGGTGGCCCTGGTCGCCGCCGACCACCCGGAGACCGCCCGCCGCGCCGCGGCCAAGATCAAGATCGAGTACCGGGAACTCCCCGTCGTCACCGACGAGGCCTCCGCGCTCGCCCCGGACGCACCGCTCATCCACCCCGGCCGCGACGACCACCACTCCGGTCACGTGCCGCACCCCAACGTCGTGCACCGCCAGCCGATCATCCGCGGCAACGTGGAGGAGGCCCGCAAGCGCGCCGATGTGATCGTCGAGGGCGAGTACGTCTTCGGCATGCAGGACCAGGCGTTCCTCGGACCGGAGTCCGGTCTCGCGGTGCCCGCGGAGGACGGCGGCGTCGACCTCTACGTCGCCACCCAGTGGCTGCACTCGGACCTCAAGCAGATCGCCCCCGTCCTCGGCCTGCCCGAGGAGAAGGTGCGCATGACGCTCTCCGGCGTCGGCGGTGCCTTCGGCGGTCGCGAAGACATCTCGATGCAGATCCACGCCTGCCTGCTGGCGCTGCGCACCGGCAAGCCGGTCAAGATCGTCTACAACCGCTTCGAGTCCTTCTTCGGCCATGTGCACCGCCACCCCGCCAAGCTCCACTACGAGCACGGCGCCACCAAGGACGGCAAGCTCACCCACCTGAAGGCGCGGATCGTGCTGGACGGCGGCGCCTACGCCTCGGCCTCCCCGGCCGTGGTCGGCAACGCCTCCTCGCTCGGCGCCGGCCCGTACGTGATCGACGACGTCGAGATCGAGGCGGTCGCGCTCTACACCAACAACCCGCCCTGTGGCGCCATGCGCGGCTTCGGCGCGGTCCAGGCGTGCTTCGCCTACGAGGCGCAGATGGACAAGCTGGCGGCCAAGCTGGGCATGGACCCGGTCGAGTTCCGCCGGCTGAACGCCATGGAGCAGGGCACGGTCATGCCGACCGGCCAGGTCGTGGACTCGCCGGCTCCGGTCGCCGAGCTGCTGCGCCGGGTCAAGGCCCGCCCGATGCCGCCGGAGCGCCAGTGGGAGACCGCCGGCCAGGGCGCGGACGTCCGGGCCCTGCCGGGAGGCCTGTCCAACACCTCGCACGGCGAGGGCGTCGTCCGTGGCGTCGGCTATGCGGTCGGCATCAAGAACGTCGGCTTCTCCGAGGGCTTCGACGACTACTCGACGGCCCGCGTCGTCCTCCAGGTCATCAACGGCGAGCCGGTCGCCATGGTCCACACGGCCATGGCGGAGGTCGGCCAGGGCGGCGTCACGGTGCACGCCCAGATCGCCCGCACCGAGCTCGGCGTCACCCAGGTGACCATCCACCCGGCCGACACCCAGGTCGGCTCCGCCGGTTCGACGTCCGCCTCCCGGCAGACGTACATGACCGGCGGCGCGGTGAAGAACACCTGTGAGGCCGTCCGCGAGAAGGTGCTGGAGATCGGCCGCCGCAAGAACGGCTCCTACCATCCGGCATGGGCCACGGCCGAGCTGCTCCTGGAAGGCGGCAAGGTCGTCACCGACGGCGGCGAAGTCCTCGCGACCCTCGCGGACGTCCTGGACGGCGAGGAACCGATCGACCTCGAACTCGAGTTCCGCCACCGTCCCACCGTCCCCTTCGACCTGGTCACCGGCCAGGGCGACGGACACGTCCAGTACACCTTCGCCGCGCACCGCGCGGTGGTGGAGGTGGACACCGAGCTCGGCCTGGTCAAGGTCATCGAGCTCGCCACCGCGCAGGACGTCGGCAAGGCGCTCAACATGCTCTCCGTCGTCGGTCAGATCCAGGGCGGCACCACGCAGGGCCTGGGCGTCGCGGTGATGGAAGAGATCATCGTGGACCCGAACACCGCGAAGGTGCGCAACCCCTCCTTCACGGACTACCTGATCCCGACGATCCTCGACACGCCGACCATTCCGGTCGACGTCCTCGAACTGGCCGACCCCAATGCGCCGTACGGCCTGCGGGGACTCGGCGAGGCCCCGACCCTGTCGTCCACTCCGGCCGTCCTCGCGGCGATCCGGAACGCGACGGGCCTGGAGCTCAACAAGACGCCGGTCCGCCCCGAAGCGCTCACCGGCACCCTGTAGGACCCCTCCGGGCGGTGCGCGCATCCCGGGAACGTCACACCCTCCCCGCCCGCACCGTCCGGAGCACCCCCCGCAACACCGCAGTACCGCAACACCCCGTTCGTCTCGGGCCGTCCCCCGGGTCGTGCAGCCAACGTGATTTCCCAAATCCCGCAGTTCCAAAGATCCATGCGGGTGCCCCTTTGAACCTTGGGAGTAGGCCCCATGACCCAGTCGTCAGTGGAGCCCAAGACCACCGCGGAGGACGCGGGCTCCGGCTCGCGCAACCCCGCCGGGCGTTCTTGGCTCGACCGGTACTTTCACATCTCGGAGAGAGGATCCACCGTCGCGACGGAGATCCGCGGCGGCGTCACCACCTTCATGGCGATGGCGTACATTCTCCTGCTCAACCCCCTGATCCTCAGCGGCAAGGACGTCGACGGCAATCTGCTCAGCCAGCCGGCGCTCATCACCGCCACCGCTCTCGCCGCAGCCGCGACGACGCTGCTCATGGGCTTCTGGGGCAAGGTCCCGCTCGCCCTCGCCGCCGGCCTCAGCGTCTCCGGTGTGATGGCCTCGCAGGTCGTCCCCGTCATGACCTGGCCGCAGGCCATGGGCATGTCCGTGGCCTACGGTGCCGTGATCTGTCTCCTGGTCGTCACCGGCCTCCGCGAGATGATCATGAACGCGATCCCGCTCGCCCTGAAGCACGCCATCACCATCGGCATCGGCCTCTTCATCGCGATCATCGGCTTCGTGAAGGCCGGCTTCGTCCACGAGAACCCCGCCCCCGGCGGCGGCCCCGTCACCCTCGGCCCGGCCGGTGAGCTCGAAGGCTGGCCGGTCCTGATCTTCGCCTTCACCCTGCTGCTGATCTTCGCCCTGCAGTCCCGCAACATCCCCGGCGCCATCCTGATCGGCATCGTCGCCGGCACGATCGTCGCGGTCGCCCTCAACGCGATCGCCGACATCCCTGCCAAGGCCTGGTTCTCCGGCGCACCGGAACTCGACGGCAGCGCCGTCTCCGCACCGGACTTCTCCCTCATCGGAGAAGTGTCCTTCAGCGGCTGGGGCGACGTCGGGTACATCACGATCAGCATGATCGTCTTCACCCTGGTGCTGGCCGGCTTCTTCGACGCCATGGCGACCATCCTCGGCGTCGGCACCGAAGCCAAGCTCGCCGACGACAAGGGGCGGATGCCCGGCCTCTCCAAGGCCCTCTTCATCGACGGCGCCGGCGGTATCGTCGGTGGTGTGGGCGGAGCCTCCGGTCAGACGGTCTTCGTCGAGTCCGCCACCGGCGTCGGCGAGGGCGCCCGCACGGGTCTGGCCTCCGTGGTCACCGGCGGGTTCTTCGCCCTCTGCCTCTTCTTCACGCCGCTCACCACGATCGTCCCGCAGGAGGTCGCCGCCGCGGCCCTGGTCGTCATCGGCTCGATGATGATGCAGAACGCCAAGCACGTGGACTGGAGCGACCGGTCCGTCGCCATCCCGGTCTTCCTCACCGTGGTCCTCATGCCGTTCACGTACACCATCACCACGGGTGTCGCGGCCGGCGTGATCTCCTACGTCGTCATCAAGACGGCGCAGGGCAAGGCGCGCGAGGTCGGGGCCTTCATGTGGGGCCTCACCGCGATCTTCATCGTGTACTTCGCGATCCACCCCGTCGAGAGCTGGCTCGGCGTCAGCTGACGCCGTTCCCGCAGCCCTCCCCACACCTTCCAAGGAGAACCCAGATGCTGGACATCGCCGAAGAGCTGCACCGGTGGGTCGAGCAGGGGCGCGCCTTCGCCGTCGCCACCGTGGTGTCGGTCGGCGGCAGCGCGCCCCGGCAGCCGGGAGCCGCGCTCGCCGTCGACGGCGAGGGCACGGCGATCGGATCGGTCTCCGGCGGGTGTGTGGAGGGCGCGGTCTACGACCTGTGCCTACAGGCCCTCGAAGACGGCAAGACCGTCGTCGAGCGCTTCGGCTACAGCGACGAGGACGCCTTCGCGGTCGGTCTGACCTGCGGCGGCATCATCGACATCCTCGTCACCCCGGTCCGCGGCGGGGTCTTCCCCGCCGCGCTGGAAGCCGCCGCCACGGGGGAGGCGGCGGCCCTGGCCCGCATCGTCGGGGGCCCCGACGAGCTCATGGGACGGGCCCTCCTGGTCCGTCCCGACGGCTCCTACGAGGGCGGGCTCGGAGGTCACCCCGAGTTGGACCGCACCGCTGCCGGCGAGGCCCGCGCGATGCTCGACGCGGGCCGCACCGGCACCGTGGAGATCGGTGCGGACGGCAGTCGCTGCGGACGGCCGTTGAGCCTCCTGGTCGAGTCCTCCGTCCCGGCCCCCCGCATGATCGTCTTCGGTGCCATCGACTTCGCCGCCGCCCTGGTCCGGGTCGGCAAGTTCCTCGGCTACCACGTCACCGTCTGCGACGCGCGGCCCGTCTTCGCGACGCCGGCCCGCTTTCCCGAGGCCGACGAGGTCGTCGTCGAGTGGCCCCACCGCTACCTGGAGTCCACGGAGGTCGACGGTCGGAGCGTCCTGTGCGTCCTCACGCACGACGCCAAGTTCGACGTGCCACTCCTCCGGGCGGCCCTGAGGCTTCCCGTCGCCTACATCGGTGCGATGGGCTCCCGCCGCACCCACGAGGACCGCAACGAGCGCCTCCGCGAGGTCGGCGTCACCGAGCTCGAACTCGCCCGGCTGCGCTCCCCGATCGGCCTCGACCTCGGTGCCCGCACGCCCGAGGAGACCGCTCTCTCGATCGGCGCGGAGATCGTCGCGAGCCGACGGGGCGGCAGCGGCGTCTCCCTCACGGGCGCCCACACCCCGATCCACCACGACGGCCCCCGAGAGCCGGACGGACGCATCGGCTCCGTGGTGGCCTAGTGTCCTGAGTCTTAGAAGAGCTATAGAAGTATGCTGGGCTCATGGCACGCATGGGTCGACCGACGGTTGACGTGGTTCTGACGGATGAC
>NZ_JBHYMF010000168.1:0-3532 GCF_042742855.1 Streptomyces sp. NPDC058877
CGCATCGGAGCGACGAACCCCCGGCTCGTGGAGCGGGTGGGGCTTAGAGGTCGAAGTAGAGCTCGAACTCGTGCGGGTGCGGGCGCAGCTGGATCGGGGCGATCTCGTTGGTGCGCTTGTAGTCGATCCAGGTCTCGATCAGGTCCGAGGTGAAGACGCCACCGGCCTGCAGGTACTCGTTGTCCTCCTCCAGGGCGGAGAGGACGGCCTCCAGGTTGGTCGGGACCTGCGGCACGTTGGCGTGCTCCTCCGGAGCCAGCTCGTACAGGTCCTTGTCGATCGGCTCCATCGGCTCGATCTTGTTCTTGATGCCGTCGAGGCCCGCGAGGAGCAGCGCCGAGAAGGCGAGGTACGGGTTCGAGGACGGGTCCGGCGCGCGGAACTCGACGCGCTTGGCCTTCGGGTTCGAGCCCGTGATCGGGATGCGCATGGCGGCGGAGCGGTTGCGCTGCGAGTACACCATGTTGACCGGGGCCTCGAAGCCCGGGACCAGGCGGTGGTACGAGTTCACCGTCGGGTTGGTGAAGGCGAGCAGCGACGGGGCGTGCTTGAGGATGCCGCCGATGTAGTAGCGGGCGGTGTCCGAGAGGCCGGCGTAGCCCGCCTCGTCGTAGAACAGCGGGTCGCCGTTGGACCACAGCGACTGGTGGACGTGCATGCCCGAGCCGTTGTCACCGAAGATCGGCTTCGGCATGAAGGTCGCGGTCTTGCCGTTGCGCCAGGCGACGTTCTTCACGATGTACTTGAAGAGCATCAGGTCGTCGGCCGCGGCGAGCAGCGTGTTGAACTTGTAGTTGATCTCGGCCTGGCCGGCGGTGCCGACCTCGTGGTGCTGGCGCTCGACCTGGAGGCCGACGTTCTCCAGCTCCAGGGAGATCTCGGAGCGCAGGTCGGCGAAGTGGTCGACCGGCGGGGCCGGGAAGTAGCCGCCCTTGTAGCGGACCTTGTAGCCCCGGTTGTTCTCCTCCGCACCGGTGTTCCAGGCGCCGGCCTCGGAGTCGATGTGGTAGAAGCCCTGGTTCGCCGAGGTCTCGAAGCGCACCGAGTCGAAGACGTAGAACTCGGCCTCGGGACCGAAGTAGGCGGTGTCGGCGATGCCGGTGGAGGCGAGGTACGCCTCGGCCTTCTTCGCGATGTTCCGCGGGTCACGGCTGTACTGCTCGCCCGTGATCGGGTCGTGGATGAAGAAGTTGATGTTCAGCGTCTTGTCGCGGCGGAAGGGGTCCACACGGGCCGTCGACAGGTCGGGGCGGAGCGCCATGTCGGACTCGTGGATGGCCTGGAATCCGCGGATCGACGAGCCGTCGAAGGCGAGCTCCTCCGCCGGGTCGAAAGCCGTCGCCGGGATCGTGAAGTGCTGCATCACACCCGGGAGGTCGCAGAACCGGACGTCGACCATCTTGACGTCGTTGTCCTTGATGAACTTCTGGACCTCGTCGGCGTTCTGGAACCCGTTGTTCTGGGACATCCAACTCCTCCTACTCCCGGCCCGGGGAGGGGCGGGGTTGCAGCTCGGTCGTGCGGCCAGTGCGGTGGCACACGCTGGACCCGACCATAGGCAGACGGGATTTCTCAAGCGTGACCCATTTGTTTCGTCGAAGTTAACCGGGGTGGGTGCGGCTGTCCCCACCGACCTCGTATCACCACCCGGGCCGAACTGATCAAAAACGGGCGCAGTACGGTGGTCGGGTGGACAACAGGCAAGCACTCGGATCTTGGCTCTCCGGCCCCCGCGCGGCGGCCGAGGACGCCGGCGTCGACTTCGGTTACCGCGGCCAGCAGCTCGGATTGCCCGAGGAGGGCCCCGGCTCGATCGCCCGCCCCGGGCGGCGCCTCGGCGCCCTCGCCGTCGACTGGGCCCTTTGCCTGCTGATCGCATACGGCTTGATCACCGACGGCTACAACCAGGCGACGGGCAACTGGGCGCTGGTCATCCTGTTCGTGCTGGGCGTCCTGACGGTCGGCACCGTCGGCTCGACCCCGGGCAAGCGGATCTTCGGCCTGCGGGTGGTCTCCGTCAACGGAGGCCGTCTGGCCCCGCTCCGTGCCGCGCTCCGCTCCCTGCTGGTCTGCCTGGCGGTCCCCGCCCTGATCTGGGACCGCGACGGCCGCGGTCTCCACGACCGTCTCTCCGGTGCCGTGCAGGTCCGGATCTGACCGGCGGGAAACACCGGATCGAGGGCCGCGTCGGGGACTGCCCGCGTCGAAGACTGCGGGGCGGTCGGATCCAAGACGGCGGAAGGGCTCCGGACCGTGCGGTCCGGAGCCCTTCCGTTCGAGTGGGGTGTCGTCAGCGCATCTTTCCGCCGCGCGGCATCCGCATGCCCTTGGGCATCGGCCCCTTCGGCAGCGGCATGTTGCTCATCAGGTCGCCCATCGCGCGCAACCGGTCGTTGGCGGCGGTGACCTGCGGGCCGGTGAGCACCCGGGGCATCTTGAGCATGGTCGTGCGGACCTTCTTCAGCGGCACCTGGCCCTCGCCGGTGCCGACGATGATGTCGTGCACCGGCACGTCCACCACGACGCGGCTCATCCGCTTCTTCTCGGCCGCGAGCAGCGCCTTGACCCGGTTCGGGTTGCCCTCGGCCACCAGCACGATGCCGGCCCGGCCGACCGCGCGGTGCACGACGTCCTGGTTCCGGTTCATCGCGACCGCGGGGGTCGTCGTCCAGCCCCGTCCGACGTTCTGCAGCACCGCGGCCGCCGCGCCCGGCTGGCCCTCCATCTGCCCGAAGGCCGCGCGCTCGGCGCGTCGCCCGAAGACGATGGCCGCCGCCAGGAGGCCCAGGACGAAGCCCAGGATGCCCAGGTAGACCGGATGACCGATGAGGAAGCCGATCGCGAGGAGGACACCGAGTACGCCGATGCCCACGCCCGCGACGACCAGGCCGACCTTGGGGTCAGCCTTCCGGGTCATCTGGTACGTGAGGGCGATCTGCTTCAGTCGCCCGGGGTTCGCAGCGTCAGCGCTGCCCGTGTTTGCCTTCCTCGCCATGTCCTGAAGTTTACGTGGCCCGGGAAGCCCGCCCCGACGCGACCTCCATCACGTGTTCGGCCTCGACCCGGTCCTTGGCGCGGCGACGGTCCTCCAGTACGGAGTTCCAGGCGTTGCGCCGGGCGGTGCGCTGCCCGGCGCCCAGGAGCAGTGCCTCCACGGCCTTCAGGGCGTCGGTGACGGACGGGATCGCGGTGACGCGGACGTGCGTCGATGCGGCCGGCATGTCGGGGTCCTCCCTCGATTGCGGGTGAGACGAGGCGGGGGGTGAGCGGGTGGTGGCGGTGGGTGAAACCAGGCTCACAGATCGGTGTTACCAGGGCGTGACCCGGTGGTCAAACACTGATGAAACGTTGATGCGGCCGGTCGGACGCACGGGCGAACGGCAGTGCGGCCCGCACGTCCCCGCTGAGCTGCGGGGTCGTGCGGGCCGCATGAAATCCAGCCACTACTGGCGGGTAACTATTTGTGCGCAGATTCACACGCTAGGGTGGTCGGCCGCCGTCGGGAGCGACCGGGCGCACCGCTCGCGAGTCC
>NZ_JBHYMF010000168.1:3632-14987 GCF_042742855.1 Streptomyces sp. NPDC058877
CGGTCGCGCTCCGTTTCGCCACCGCTGCGGGCGCGTGCCCGTCCTCGTGCCTCGGACGGACCCGCACCCTACGCTCCGGCTCGACTGCGCCGCTCGCGAGTCCCGGTCGCGCTCCGTTTCGCCACCGCTGCGGGCGCGTGCCCGTCCTCGTGCCTCGGACGGACCCGCACCCTACGCTCCGGCTCGACTGCGCCGCTCCATGGCCTGCTGGTAGAGCCGTCCCGCGCGGTACGAGGAGCGGACCAGGGGGCCCGACATCACACCGGAGAAGCCGATCTCGTCGGCCTCCTCCTTCAGCTCCACGAACTCCTGCGGCTTCACCCAGCGCTCCACCGGGTGGTGCCGCACCGAGGGGCGCAGGTACTGGGTGATCGTGATCAGCTCGCAGCCGGCGTCGTGCAGCTGCTGGAGGGCCTCGCTGATCTCCTCGCGGGTCTCGCCCATGCCGAGGATCAGGTTCGACTTCGTGACCAGACCGTAGTCACGGGCCCGGGTGATGACGTCGAGGGAGCGCTCGTACCGGAAGCCGGGGCGGATCCGCTTGAAGATCCGCGGCACCGTCTCCACGTTGTGCGCGAAGACCTCGGGGCGGGAGTCGAAGACCTCCTCCAGGAGCTCCGGCACCGCGTTGAAGTCGGGTGCCAGCAGCTCGACCTTCGTCCGGCCGTCGGCGCGCCCCTCCGTCTGCTGGTGGATCTGGCGCACCGTTTCCGCGTACAGCCAGGCGCCGCCGTCCTCCAGGTCGTCGCGCGCGACGCCCGTGATGGTGGCGTAGTTCAGGTCCATGGTGACGACCGACTCGCCCACGCGGCGCGGCTCGTCACGGTCCAGCGCCTCGGGCTTGCCCGTGTCGATCTGGCAGAAGTCGCAGCGTCGGGTGCACTGGTCGCCGCCGATGAGGAAGGTCGCCTCCCGGTCCTCCCAGCACTCGAAGATGTTGGGACAGCCCGCCTCCTGGCAGACCGTGTGCAGCCCCTCGCTCTTCACGAGGCCCTGCATCTTCGTGTACTCCGGCCCCATCTTCGCGCGGGTCTTGATCCACTCGGGCTTGCGCTCGATGGGGGTCTGGGCGTTCCGGACCTCCAGGCGCAGCATCTTGCGTCCGTCGGGTGCGACTGCGGACACATCGGCTCCTGTAGCTTCGATTCTTCGGCGCACACCAGGGTACGCCCGTTGCTTCCCATGCCTTGACGCTCTGACCAACCCATGGCCAGAGCTCGGCATTCCTCAGGCGGAAGCCGGCTCCGCGGCCCGCTCCACCTCGCGCGGCTTGAGCTCCGCGCCCTCCAGGACGTCCCGCAGGTGTTCCTCCACGACCGGGAGCACCTCCTCGATCGAGAGATCCCGCCCCAGCTCGTTGGCGAGCGAGGTCACGCCCGCGTCACGGATGCCACACGGGATGATCCGGTCGAACCAGGCGTTGTCCGGGTTCACGTTGAGGGCGAAGCCGTGCATGGTGACGCCCTTGGCGACCCGGATGCCGATCGCGGCGAGCTTCCGGTCCTCGCGGCGCTGGCCCGCGTTGGACGGCGCGTACTCCGGGCCGTTCAGACGGGGGTCGAACTCCTCGTCGTTCAGGCGGGGGTCGAAGTCCAGCGACAGCCCGCCGAGGGAGGGGCGCCGTTCCACCGGGTCCCCGAGCACCCACACCCCGCTGCGCCCCTCGACCCGCGTCGTCGCCACGCCGAACTCGGCGGCCGTGCGGATCAGGGCCTCCTCCAGGCGGCGCACGTGTGCGACGACGTCCACCGGGCGGGGCAGCTTCATGATCGGATAGCCGACCAGCTGGCCGGGGCCGTGCCAGGTGATCTTGCCGCCCCGGTCGACGTCCACCACCGGCGTCCCGTCCAGCGGGCGCTCGTTCTCCTGGGTGCGCCGCCCGGCCGTGTAGACCGGAGGGTGCTCCAGCAGCAGACAGGTGTCGTCGATCTCGTCGGCGAACCGCGCGGCGTGCACCTCGCGCTGCTTGTCCCAGGCCACCTGGTAGTCGACGGCTTCCGCGCCGAACCCAAGGCGGACGAATCGCAGCTCACTCACGGCCATGCCTCCTCCTGGGTGCCGCGCACCGGGGACCGGGGATCATCCCGGGCCGGCTCGGCACCATGCGTCATTCGCGCCCATGCCACTGTACGGCGGTGTTGCGGACGCCCCTCGGGCAGGTGACCGGAGGCGCATGCGTCAGCGATGCCATCAATCCTCACACGATCGGATGAATGTGGGGCGAAGGTGGCGGTACGGGCCGCGGGGACCGCTAAATTCGCGCCGTTCCACGAGGGTCCGACGGGACTGTCGCCCGGACCCGGAAGGCAGGAGACCGTACAGCTGATGACGGAACGACCACCGCAGCGCATCCCGAACCGCCAGCTCGCCGCGCTCATCGCCGAGGCCGGGTTCTCGAACGCGGGCCTCGCCAGACGGGTCGATCAGCTCGGTCTGGAACACGGGCTCGACCTGCGGTACGACAAGACTTCCGTGACCCGCTGGCTCCGCGGCCAACAGCCGCGCGGCACCACCCCCGCCCTGATCGCCGAGGTCTTCACCCGTCGCCTCGGGCGCCGCCTCTCCGCCCAGGACCTCGGCCTCGACGCCTGCGCGCCCGTCTACGCGGGCCTGGAGTTCGCCGCCACCCCCGAAGAGGCCGTCGACATCGTCAGCGGTCTGTGGCGCAAGGACTCCGGCAGCCACGTCGAACTCCGCAAGATCGCCTTCACCCCGGCCGGGCTGGTCGTTCCCAGCCGGGACTGGTTGATCGGCCGGGCCGACGAGCGCGTCGGCCGCGGGGAGCTCCCGCCGGGACCCGCCGCCCGTCCGTCGGCTCCGACCGGAACCCCCGCCCACGACCCGCGGGTCCCTCCCCAGGGCCGCTCCTCCGTGCCCCGCCAACGGAGCACGGACCGGGGGCCCGGCCAGCGGGTCTCCAGCGGTGACATCGCCGCCCTCCGCTCCGTGGGCGAGCTCTTCCGCACCCTCGACCACGCCTATGGCGGGGGCCACGCCCGCCAGGCCCTCGTCCGCTACCTGGAGCACGAGGCCGAGCCGATGCTGCGCGGCACGTACGGGGAGGCCACCGGCCGCCGCCTCTTCGCCGCGACCGCCGACCTCACCCGGCTCGCCGGCTGGACCTCGTACGACATCGCCGCCCACGGCCTGGCCCAGCGGTACTTCGTCCAGTCGCTGCGCCTCGCCCAGGCCGCCGGGGACCGGGCCTACGGCTCGTACGTGCTCCTCACCATGAGCTGCCAGGCCGTCTACCTCGGCCACGGGCGGGAAGCCGTACAGCTCGCCCGGGTCGCCCAGCAGGGCGTCGGGCCCGCCGCGCCCCCGGTCGTCCAGTCGATGCTGCACGCCGTGGAGGCGCGGGGCCACGCGGTCCTCGGCGAGGCCCGGGCGTGCAGTGCCTCCCTGGTCCGCGCCGAGCGGGCGCTGGAGACGGCCCGGCCCGGCGACGAGGTGCCGTACTGGGCCCGCATGTTCGACGAGGCCCAGCTCGCCGACGAGCTGGGCCATTGCCACCGGGACCTCCAGCAGTACCGGGCCGCCGCCCAGCACGCCGAGCGGGCCCTCCAGCTCCGCGCCCCCGGGTTCGCCCGCAGCCGCCTCTTCTGCCGGGTCGTCCTCGCCACCGCGCGACTCGCCCTGGGAGAGCTCGACCAGGCGTGCGCGCTGGGCGCGGAAGCGGCGCAGCAGGCCGCGGAGATGCGGTCGGCACGGGCCGTGGAGTACGTGCGCGACTTCGAGCGACGTCTGGAGCCCTACCGTGATGCGGCGGCGGCCCGCAGCTACCGGGACCGGGTGGCGGCCATCGGCTGACGGGCCCGCCGGGCCGGGCGGGCCCGCGCACCGGGGGACGGCGCCCGGCCCGGCCGGTCGGCTCCCCTCCCGTGCACCGGGCGGGGAGCCGGCCGTGCCCGGTTCCGACGGGGTCAGGCCGCCCCGCTCGCCGGCACCGCCCGGGGGAGGCGGACGCCGAGGTCGGTCAGCAGGGCGGTCGCGGCGCGCCGGGCCGAGCTCAGCGAGCCCTGGACGGTGCTGGTGTCGCGGTGGTCCCCGCAGACGTACAAGCCGGCCAGCAGCCGCACCGAGCGGCGGTCGTCGTGGGGCGGGGGCATCGCCGGAACGGCGTCCGGGGTGTGGTGGAGGGCGAGCAGCTCCCAGTCGTCCGTCGACGTGCCGTAGAGCGTGGCCAGGTGTTTGCGGACCCGGCGCTCCGTGTCGTCCGGGGGCGTCCCCAGCACCGTCGAGGTGATCAGGGTGCGGCCGGCCGGAGCCCGGGACGGGTCGACCGCGCTCATCACCGCCGTGTGGGCCACCGGCCCGCCCGGGTCGGACTCCAGGAGCAGCGTCGGATCCGCGGTGGGCGGCAGCGGGGCCGTGTGGTGGAGGACCGTGACGGGGTGGAAGCCGGGCACCCGCAGCCCCGGAAGGAGTTCCGCCGCCGCCCGGGCCCCCGTGGCCAGGAGCACCGAACGGCAGCCGAGGACGCCGTGCTCGGCCGTGACGACCCGGGCGACGGAGACGTCCGTGACCCGGACGCCGGTACGGACGGTGCCCGGGGGCAGCGCGGCGGCGAAGAGCTCCGGGAGCGCCGCCGCACCGCCCGCGGGCACGGCGGGCCGCCCCAGGGCGAAGGCCCGGAGGGCGAGGTCGGCGCGACGGCTCGACGTGGTGAGGTCGGGGTCGGCCAGGAGCGCGGCGAGCAGGGGGCGCAGCACCCCATGGACGGTGCGGGCCGGCAGCCGTGCGGACAGGGCTTCCCGGGCGCTCCGCTCGGGGCGCGTCAACAGCCGCTGGGTCGGGGTCGCGGCGAGTCGGACGAGGGACGTTCCCAGCCGGGCCTGGTCGAGCGATGCGCTCGGGTTGCGGGGGGCGCTCGCAAGGGCGCGCGCCATGCTGAACGCTCCCCCCACGCCCCGGTGGACCCCGCCGCTCCGGTGGCCGCCCGCCCGGCGCGGGTGCGGAACGCCCCACCGGCCGTACCGGCCGTCGCTGTGCACGAGCACTCCGGGGGCGAACGGCCGCAGCGCGAGCCCGTCGAGCCCCGGCGTCGCCCGCAGGTCCTCGGGCGAGAGGGTGAGCAGCGGCCCCACCCGGTCGAGCCGGAAGCCGTCCACCGAGTCGGTGGCCAGCCGGCCGCCGAGCTGCGGCTCCGCCTCCAGGACGGCGACGGCGAGCCCGGCGTCGATGAGCTGGCGGGCAGCTGCGAGCCCCGCGATGCCGGCTCCCACGATGACGACGTCGACGGACTCCCCGACGTCCCTGTGCTGTGCGCTACTTGCGGTACTGAGCACGTGCCCCTCCCCAGGTCGGCGCCGCCGGTGGGATGCCTTATGCCCCCAACCGGCCACCGGAATGCCGGAGTTCGCAGTTCGTATCGAGCGGTGGGCACCGAGCCTAGGCAGCGCTCCCACGGAAGTCGTCCCGCGCGCGGCGGGGTGCACGCAGCACGGGGGCGCGCAGGGGGCGGTCGAGGGGGGGGCGGGGCGGCCCGCAGTCAGCGCGAGGCCGCCCGGATCGAGTCGTCGATCGTCGGGAAGGCGAAGTCGAATCCGGTCTCCAACAGGCGCCCGGGGAGCACCCGCTGACTGCCCAGCACGTCCTGGGCGAAGTCGCCGAGGACGAACTTCAGGGCCGGGGCGGGCACCGTGAAGAGGGTCGGTCGACGCAGCACCCGGCCCATGGCCGCCGTCACTTCGCGGTTGGTGACCGGCTCGGGGGCCGTCAGGTTCACGGGACCCGACAGGGACGGGGTGTCGACGAGGTGGCGCAGGGCGGCCACCTCGTCGTGCAGGGAGATGTACGACCAGTACTGGCGGCCGTCGCCCATCCGTCCGCCGAGCCCGGCGCGGAAGATCGGGAAGAGCCGTCCCCACGCCCCGCCCTCCCGGGCCACCACCAGCCCCGTGCGGGCGTACGTGACCCGGATCCCGGCCTCCTCGGCCGGCGCGGCGGCGGCCTCCCACTCCACGCAGACCGAGGGCAGGAAACCCGCGCCGGCGGGCGCGCTCTCGTCCACCGCGCGGGTGCCGGTGTCCCCGTAGAAACCGAGCGCCGTGCCGCAGACCAGTGCCTCCGGAGGGTCCGCGAGGGAGGCGAGCGCCCGGGCGATCGCGGTGGTCCCGAGCACCCGGCTGTCGCGGATCTCCTTCTTGTACGCCTCGTTCCAGCGGCGTTCGCCGACGCCCGCGCCCGCCAGGTGCACGACCGCGTCCACGCCGACGAGCCCGGCGGCGTCCACGTACAGCCGTTTCGGATCCCACTCCACCTCGTCGGCGGTGCGGGCCGGACGGCGGACGAGACGGAGGACGTCGTGGCCGTCGGCGCGAAGGGAACGGACCAGGGCCGAGCCGATGAGCCCGGAGGCGCCGGTGACGGCGACGCGCTTGCGGAGGACGGAACGCTGCATGTCCACCATCCTGCCCTCCCCGGGCCGGCGCATGGCACAGTGACCACCATGATCGTGTCGGAGACGCAGATACGGACGGCCGTCCAGGGCGACGACGCCGCACTCGCCGAGCTCGACCGGGTCACCTGGTCGCCCCTCCACGCGGTGCAACCCGCGCCCGGACCGGAGGAACCCTTCTTCGACGCGCGCCACGTGCCCGGGGACTACCTCGTGGCGGTGCGCGGGGAAGGGGTCGTCGGCTTCGTCCGGGTGGTGCCGCCGACACCGCTCGCCGCCAACTCCCACGTCCGCCAGATCCAGGGCCTGGCGGTCGCCGAAGCGGCCCGGGGGCAGGGCGTCGGCCGGGAACTGCTCCGGGCCGCGATGGACCGGGCCCGGGCGCAGGGGGCCGTCCGGATGACCCTGCGGGTCCTCGGGCACAACGGGCCGGCCCGTGCGCTCTACGCCTCCGAGGGCTTCGCGGTCGAGGGCGTGCTGCCGGGGGAGTTCCTGCTCGACGGGGCGTACGTGGACGACGTGCTCATGGGGCGCTCGCTGGTCGGCTGAGGCCGGGGCGGCGGTCGGCCGTCACTCCCGGGAGTCCGCCGGCCCTTCCGGCACGGCGGCCCCCTGCCCGCCGCCCCCGGGCCCCATCAGCCGGATGCCGCCGGTCAGTTCGCGCAGACAGCGGACGGCGAGGGCGGCCGGCGCCCCGGCGTCGCCCTCCGGTGCCTCCGCCCAGCTCTCCAGGGCGATCCGGATGGCATCGGTGGCCGCCGCCGCGGCGAGCCGCACCTCCAGCGGGGTGGCGTCCGGTCCGGCGAGCGTGCCGATGACCCCGCGCAACCGCTCTTCGGACTCCTGGTTGACCCGGTACCAGACGGCCCGGAGCGCGGGGTCCTCGGCGGCGGCCCGCAGCAGTCCGCGCGTCCAGCGCAACGCCTCCGCCTCCGTGGCGGTCTCCGGGGTCAGCGATGCGGCGATCGAGCGCTCCAGGGCTTCGGGGAGGCCGGACCGGCCTTCCGGCGCCGTCGCCGCGAGCTGCTCCCGCCACCGGTCGGCGCCGCTCGCGAGGAGCGGCGCGACGGCGTCCTGCTTGGAGCGGAAGTAGCGGTAGAAGGTGCGCAGGGCGACTCCGGCCCGTCGTGCGATCTCCTCGGCGGTGGTCCCGTCGGGGCCGTGCTCGGCGAAGAGCTCGGCGGCGGCGCGGGCGATGTCCAGCTGGGTGGCGGCCTTCCGGCGCTCCGTCAGCGAGGGGGAGGGGGGCGCGGCGCCCTTCGACTTGGTGCTCACCCGACGAGCGTACGCCCGTGGATGCCTGACGTGCGTGATGTGCAGATGTGGCAAAACGTGCCACTCGGGCGTACCGTGGCGGCGTTCCCAGGAAGCTCGACATCGAGAGGTTGCCGCCATGAACCAGCTGACCCGTTACGAAGGACGCCGCGCCCTCATCACCGGCGGCGGCTCCGGCATAGGCCAGGCCACCGTCCTGCGCATGCTCGCCGAGGGCGGCCGGGTCGTCGCCGCGGACATCAGCGAGGACGGCCTCAAGGACACCGCGGCCAAGGCCGGGGACGCCGCCGACCGCCTCACCACCGTCATCGTGGACGTCGCCGACGAGGGCTCCGTACGGGCCGGGGTCGCCGCCGCCGTCGAGGCGCTCGGCGGCCTGGACGTCCTGGTCAACGCGGCGGGCATCCTCCGTTCCTCGCACACCCACGAGACGAGCCTGGCAGCCTTCGAGCAGGTGATCCGGATCAACCTGACGGGCACCTTCCTGGTGATCCGCGAGGCGATTCCCGCCCTCCTGGAGGGCAGGGGCTCCGCCGTCGTGAACTTCTCCTCCACCTCCGCGGTGTTCGCCCACCCCTACATGTCCGCCTACGCGGCCAGCAAGGGCGGCATCCAGTCCATGACCCACGCGCTCGCCGCCGAGTACGCCAAGCAGGGCATCCGCTTCACCGCCGTCCAGCCCGGCTCCATCTCCTCCGGCATGACCGACGGCACCGGCGCCAGCCGCCAGAGCGTCGGCCCGGGCCTCCCGGAGGACACCGACTTCTCGCTCTTCGCGAAGCTCGCCCCCGCCCTCGGACAGGGCTTTGCCGGCCCCGAGACCGTCGCCGGCGTCGTCGCGATGCTCGCCTCCGAGGACGGCGCCTTCATCACCGGCACCGAGGTCCGCATCGACGGCGGCACCCACTTCTGACCGGCCGCCCGGTCCCGCCGGTCCGGGGCGCGCACCTCACCGTCCGCGCTCCCGGCCCGTACGGAGCCGGCGTCCCGGAGCTATGCCGAGCCGAAGCGCTCCCACAGCCGCGGGAAGCGGCCCGCGAGCACGTCGTCGTCCTCCAGGTCGAAGGGGGTGCCGAGCGGCTCTCCCCCCGGCATCGGAATGCCCAGGTCGGGAGTCTCGCCGCCGGTCAACGCCTCGTACGCCTCGTCCGCCGCGAAGCCGATCTCCTCGCCGTCCCCGTCGATCTCCACGTCGAAGTCGCCGAGCAGCTCCGCGAGCGCGTCCGGATCGTGCACCGCCCCCTCGTAGACCTCCCGGCCCTGCCCGATCAACCAGCACCGGAAGGAGTCGAAGACCTCGTCACCGGCCCCGTCGAAGAGGACGGCTGCGGCACCCCACAGGTCCCAGAGGTACGCCCGGTTGTAGCGGGCCTCGAAATGGCGCGCGTAGTCGAGCACCGAGTCGGGGTCCAGCCGGGTCAGCCGCTCCACGAGCAGATCGGCCTGCTCCTCGGAGTCGCCCTCGGCGGCCTCGCGGGTGGCGTCGATGATCTCCCAGAACTCGGTCTCGTCCATCACGGCACCAGCATCGTGGCTCGCGCGATCCGACGCACCCGGAAAGCCCGAAATGAATCCGGACAGAAGGTGTCGTACTTTCCTGCCAGCCTGGTGCCCATGACGACGCACGACACACCCCTGAAGGGGCGGATCTGCCTGGTCGCCGGTGCCACCCGGGGCGCCGGACGGGCCATCGCCGTCCAACTCGGCACCGCCGGAGCCACGGTGTACGTCACGGGCCGCACCACCCGCGGGGAGCCCAGCGAGGTCGGCCGCACCACCGAGACCATCGAGGAGACCGCCGAACTGGTGACGGCCGCCGGCGGCGAGGGCATCGCCGTCCCCACCGACCACCTGGAGCCCGAGCGGGTCCGGGCCCTCGTCGACCGGGAGCACGGTCGTCTCGACGTCCTCGTCAACGACCTCTGGGGCGGCGAGCACCTCATCGGCTCCGCCTTCGGCAGGAAGAGCTGGGAGCTCGACCTCGCCGACGGCCTGCGGATGCTCGAACTCGGCGTGCGCACCCATGCCGTCACCTCGCACCTCGCGGTTCCGTTGCTGATCCGCAATCCCGGCGGGCTCCTCGTGGAGGTCACCGACGGCACCGCCGCCTACAACGGCACCCGCTTCCGCGAGAACCTCTACTACGACCTCGCCAAGAACGCCCCGATCCGCATGGCCTTCGGCCTCGCGAAGGAGCTGGCGGAGTACGGCGGCACGGCCGTCGCGGTCACTCCCGGCTGGCTCCGGTCCGAGCAGATGCTCGCCTCCTTCGGCGTCACCGAGGAGAACTGGCGCGACGCCCTCGGGAAGGCCCCCGACTTCGGCATCTCCGAGTCACCCGTCTACGTCGGTCGGGCCGTCGCCGCCCTCGCCGCCGACCCCGACCGGCACCGGTGGACCGGTCGGTCCCTCTCCAGCGGGCACCTGGCGGCCGAGTACGGCTTCACCGACGCCGACGGCTCCCGCCCGGACTGCTGGGGCTTCCTGGTGGCGAAGGAGACCGGGACGCCCGCGGTGGCCGACCACCGGTAGGGCGGAGGACCCCGCCGGGCGCTCCCGGACCGGCCCGTGCGGACCGTCGCTCTCCGGGCCGGTCCGCGGACGTCTCAGGAGTACAGCGCGGCCAGCCCCCGTGCGGCTGCCGCGAACCGCTCCCGGAGCGCGGCCGGGGCGAGCACCTCCGCGTCCGCACCGAGGCCGAGGAGCTGGCCGAGGGCGACCTCCTCGCTCTCCACCCGCAGCGTCACCGTCACCCGGTCGTCGTCCCCGCCCCGGACGGCCGCCGCCAGTGCCTCCGCGGCCGCCCCGCGGTCCGTGACGTGCGGCAGCCGGTCGGCGCCCGCCGGTGACAGCCGCAGCACCACCTCGGCCCGCAACAGCGAGCGGGCGAACTCCGCCGACCGCTCCTCCCAGAACGCGGACAGCTCGAAGTCCGGGTCCCGTTCGAACCGTTCCCCGCCCGCCTCCACCGCAGTGAACCGGTCCACCCGGTAGGTGCGGAAGGCGGAACCGGAACGCGCGCACACGTACCAGACGCCCGCCTTGAGGACGAGGCCGTACGGTTCGAGCCGCCGCTCCACCTCCGTCCCGTCCCCGCGCCGGTAACGGGCCGACACCCGCCGGTCGTCCCACACCGCCTCCGCCACCGGGGGGAGCAGCTCAGGGGTCTCCGGTTCCTGGTACCACCCGGGCGCATCCAGGTGGAAGCGTCGTGCCGCCGACTCGTGTGCGTCCCGCAGCGAGGGCAGCAGCGCCGCCGACACCTTCAGCCGGGCCGCCGAAGCCGCGTCCGCGAGCCCCATGTCCCGCAGGGCGCCGGGCAGCCCCGACAGGAACAGGGCCTCGGCCTCGCCGCGCGCCAACCCCGTGAGGCGCGTGCGGTACCCGCCGACCAGTCGGTAGCCACCGGCCCTGCCCCGGGCCGCGTACACCGGCACCCCCGCCTCCGACAGGGCGAGCGCGTCCCGGGCCACGGTCCGCTCCGACACCTCCAACTCGGCGGCCAGTTCGGCGGCCGTCATCGACGGACGCGACTGGAGGAGCAGGACCATCTTGATGAGGCGGGCGGCGCGCATGGGTGCCACCCTCCCACCCTCCGGGGGCCGGCTGCGGTTCCCCGTCCCGGAGCCGAGGACCGCCCCGGTACGGCCGAGGGGCCGCGCCCGTACGAGACCCGTACG